>JAJYJF010000027.1 GCA_021796375.1 Chloroflexota bacterium
TTTCTCGCCAGTACGGCAGTGGGGGAGATGAAATTGCTGCCCTGCTATGCCGCAGGTTGGGGTACCGCCTGTTTGATAAATACCTGATCACGCAGGCCGCCGTCGAATCCGGGCTCAGCGAGCGGGATGTCGTCGATCTCTCGGAGGACAGCTATCAGCTGCAGGGATTCTTCGACCGGCTGTTCAACCGCACCCGCCAGGTGGCCCAGCTGTGGGCGTGGGCGAACGAAAACCCGGTCTACTTTGAGATGCCCGCGGCGGAAGAGACGGCGATTGCGCTAGTCCGCCGGGCGATCCTGAAAGCTTATCAGCTGGGGAATTTTGTGATCATCGGCCGCGGCGGGCAGGTGGTCCTCCAGGACCACCCGGATGTCTTTCACGTTCGCGTCGAGGCGCCCATCGAGGCTCGCATTCAAACCGTCCGGGAGCAGCTGACGGCGGGCGAAAGCGAGGATCTGGCGGCGATCGAAGCCCGCCGCCAGGCTCAGGATCTGATCACCACCAGGGACGAAGCTTCCGCGGATTACCTCCGCCGGTTCTACGGGGTGAACTGGGCGGATCCCACACTTTACCACATCTTGATCAATACCGGCCGGGTGAGCCGCGGGTGGGCAGCGCGGATCATCGCCGACCTGGCGATGCAGCGGCGAGAGGAGGCGGTCGCGCCCTGATTGGGCTCCTCGCCGGATTACGATCGTTAGTGGGGGAGAACTTACTTTTTCTTCGGGAAAGATCATACAAAACTGATTACAGTCCCCCGATGGCGAAACAGGACTTGCGCGGGAAAATATCAAAATGAAAGAGTTTGAGACCAAATGGGTGACGGTAAAAGAATGCAGCCCGGGCAAGTTTTCCGTCACATCCGATGGGCTGGTGCAGCCGAGCACCATCAATGGGAATGCGGTTCTCGAATTGATGCAGCACCTCTCCACCAGCGGATGGACCCTGATGGCCACGATCGATCGGTCCCGGGAAAACGGGAGTCATATCCAGTGGGACATGTATTTCCGCAGAACGTTATCGGAATAGCGCGAAAGAGAGCAAAAACGGGCAGGGATCAGCCTGCCCGTTTGATTTAGACCCTACCCCCCATCAGCACTCGCTGAACCCGCACGTGTAGCACTTGTGGCAGCCTTCCTCGTTAACCATCGTCGCCTGGCCGCACTCCGGGCAGAGGTCGCCGAACTGCAGCATGGGCTGAACCGGCGCCTCGCCGGCCTCCCCATGCGTCCCCCGGGTGCTGAGAATCGTGGTGTGGACGGTCGTCGGGTCTTCCACCCAGGTGCTCAGATACTCATCCAGGACGTGGGCCACGCCGTCCGGCAGCGAGCGGATCCGGTTGGGGCCGAAGCCGAGCGAGCGGCCTCCGCCGATCCCCGCGAGCTGGCGCAGCACCTCTTTCAACCGCTTGCGGGGTTCAATCGGCGAAGCCAGGCGCAGGATATACGAGATCAGCCGCCCGATGGCTTCAGACACGGCCGCGGTATCTGAGCCAGCCTTGGCGGTGTTGATAAACACCTCAAAGGGCTGGTTGCCGCCGTTCTCGTTCAGGGTGATGAATGCCTTCCCGAGGGGGGTTTCGATGCTGTAGGTATATCCCTTGAGGTAGCGCGGGCGCGGTTTCTTAGTCTCATCCCACAGCGCGGGCTGATCGTGCCCGGTCCCATCGATTTCCTGCGCTACCGGCTGGCGCTTCTCCACCGTTGCCTTGGTCTCGAGCACGACCTTATCCCGCGAGCCGGTCACATAGACCGTGATCCCCTTGGCGCCCAGCTCCCAGGCCAGCTTGTAAGCCATAGCGACGTCATCTTCGGTCGCGCCAGGGGGAAAGTTGATCGTTTTCGAGAGGCTGTTATCGACAAATTCCTGCAGGGCGGCCTGCATGCGGACATGCTCCTCGGCGGTGATGTCAGCGGACACGACAAACACCTCGCGGATTGCATCCGGAACCTCGGCCAGTCCCTGGCAGGTCCCCTCGCGCATCACCGCGTCGATCAGGTCTTTCCGCGCGTCTCCCTCAATCCCCGCCTGGGCAAGCGCCTGCTCAAACAGCGGGCTGGCATACGCCAGCTGGAGATCTTTCCCGTTGTCGTTGACGTGGCGGATGTAAGCCAGGGCAAAAACGGGCTCGCAGCCGTAGCCCTCGCACCCGGCGACGGTCGCGATCGTACCCGTGGGCGCGATGGTTGTCTGGGCCGCGTTGCGAATCCCGTTATGCTGGATGCCTTCCGTCACGCCGCTCCAGTCGACCGCCGGCCGGTTCCAATCGTGCTCGTACGGGACCTGAGGTACCGGCGGCTTCCAGTGCAGGTCCTTTGGAGCGTAAAGGCTGCCATCGATGGCGGGGAAGGCGCCGCGATCCCTGGCCAGCTCGATGCTGGTCTGCATGGCATGGTACCGCACGAACTCCATCACCTGCGACGCGAACTCAAGGCTTTCGGTCGAGCCGTAGCGGATGCCCGCGTGGTACATGAGGTCAGACAGGCCCATGATCCCCAGCCCGATCCGGCGGGCGCGGTGGGCGGCCTCGCTGAGCTGCGGGACGGCCGGCACGTACGCGTTGGCATCCACCACATCATCCAGGAAGTAGGTAGAAAGGACCACACTGCGCCGCAGCTCTTCCCAATCTACCGACCCGTCCGGCCCGAAATGCTCCGCCAGGTTGATCGAGCCGAGGCAGCAGTTTTCGTACGGGCCGAGCCACTGCTCGCCGCAGGGATTGGTGGATTCGAGCGGGTACAGGTGCGGGACCGGATTGGAGCGGTTGGCTGCATCCAGGAAGAGCATCCCCGGTTCGCCGTTGTGGTGCGCCTGGTGAACGATCTTATTGAATAAATCTCGCGCCCGGACCTGTTTGTAGGTAACAATCGGCACCCCGGCGGCTTCCGCCTGCTCCAGCGTACCGCGGAAGGTCTTATACTCCGGCGCGTGGACGTCCGGGAAGCGCAGGTCCCAAAGGGTATCGTCGATCACCGCCTGCATGAACGCATCGGTGATCCCGACGGAGATGTTAAAGTTGGTAATCTGGTTTTCGCTGGTTTTACAACTGATGAACTCCTCGATATCCGGGTGGTCCACGCGCAGGACGGCCATATTCGCTCCGCGGCGCGTGCCTCCCTGGGCGATCTCCCCAAAAGCGTGATCGTACACGCGCAGGAAACCGACCGGGCCGGTCGCCTGGCCGGCTGAAGAGCGCACGAGGCTGCCTTTCGGCCGCAGCCTTGAAAACGCGAAGCCGTTGCCGCCCCCGGTCTGTTGGATCAGCGCGGCATCCCGCAGGGTCTGGAAGATCCCGGCTGAATCGCGGCCCATGTCGTCGCTGATGGGCAGCACGAAGCAGGCAGCGAGCTGCCCGAGGGGGGTGCCGGCCCCGGTAAAGGTGGGGCTGTTGGGGAAGAACTTTTTGCTGGTCAGCAGCTCGTAGAACCTGGTGGCCTGGTCGATCACATCCTTTCCGTAGTTCTCCTCGACGCTCGCCACGTGGTAAGCCACCCGCCAGAACATCTCTTCGACGCTCTCCGCGGGCTGGCCATCACGCCCCCGCCGCACATAGCGGCGGACCAGTACCTGCCGGGCGTTTTCCGTCAGGTGGATGGGGGGCATTTTTTCTGGCAGGGGTGGGGTGGGGAGCAGGCCCTGCTTGGAGAAATCTTTCATCGTATCCATACTCGTTAACCTTCCAGTAATTGATCTATTTCGGTGCGAATCGCATGCAGATCGTCGAGGTGCAGATAAACGATGGCATAGCGGATGTAGGCGATATGATCCAGCCCTTTCAGCCCGTTGATCACCCGGTCCCCGATCACCCGGGAAGACACCTCCGAACGCCCCATTTTCTGCAGGGCCAGCTCGATCTCGCCAACGAGCTGGTCGATTTGGGTGGCGCTTACCGGCCGTTTTGCGCATGCGATCCGTATCCCGCGCGACAGTTTTTCGCGATCAAATTCTTCGCGCGTCCCGTCCGCCTTGATCACCAGCGGCATCGCCAGGATCGGCCGCTCGTAAGTGCTGAAGCGCTGGTGGCAGCGCTCGCACTCGCGCCGCCTGCGGACCCCGCTATGGGCGTCATCTCGGGTGGAGTCCAGTACCCTGGTGTCTGGATTTTGACAGTAGGGACAACGCATCAAAACGCTCTCCTTGGCATATCTTCGTTAAATTTAACTACCAACCACCATATATGGCGCTTCTCTGCGCCCCTCCCCCTATATGTGGCACGGGTTGATTTTAGCATGAGGCTTCCCGGTTATCAAGTGCGCAACCCTGACGGTTTGCTTAATTAATTGAGGTTCGGGATATTTGTTAAGACGGGAAATATATTGGTAAACGTATATACGGCACGTCGGGGGAACCAATCATTTAAATTTAAGGTTTGGGCGCCTGGCCGCGCATCATCCGGTTGTTCAACCAGACGAATACGGACCCATAGAGAGCCCCGACCGCGGCCGAGAGGAGGAGATGGGCCAGCCCATTCCAGATTTCACCGCTGAGCCCGGCTGGTGAAGATGCAGCCTCGAACAGCGGAGGTAAATTGATGTAGAGACCGAGCGCCGCCGCGATTATCGCGCCGTAGGCAGCCCCCAGCCATACCCGGGCCGGTCTGGCGAGGTAAACGGCGACGATTACCCCGATGACCAGGCCGTAGGGAGATCCATTCAACAGGCCGTAGAGAAGCAGCGCCAGCACTGCCCCGAGGAGTACCGCCCACCCTGGTTTTTTCAGCTGGTCGATCAATCTCAACGCTCCCTGTTCAATCCTGTCCGGCGGATTATACGCGAAAAGCGCCCGCGCGGGCGGTTAAATCGCTCTGCCGGGCGCTAAAAACGCCCGGCAGGCAGCGATGGTGCCCGGTCCTCCATCCCTGGAGGTATTTTCACGGAGGAGATCGTCGGCTCGCCCGGGCAGGCGAGATTCGGACCTGGCTAGCGGCCTCTATTCCGGAGGAAAGCCGGGACGTCCAGGTCATCGGTGTTGAGCATGCGCGGGGCAAACTCGGCCGGGGCAGGGGAGGGCGCCGGGCGTTCGAGTTTGGCGGCTGGCATGTTCGTGCGCAGCATTGGGTAGTCTTCCTTGATCCTTTCGGGCGGGCGAACGCTCAAACCGGCGCGTTCAAAGCCCGTGGCGATGACAGTGATGCGGATGTTGTCGTCCATGTTGGGATCCAGCACCGCGCCGAAGATCAGGTTGACGTCTGGATGAGCGGTCTCCTTGATGATTGCCGCCGCCTGGTTGACCTCAAACAGCGTCATATTCGGGCCACCGGTGACGTTGAACAGGATCCCGCGCGCGCCGTCGATGGTGATGTCGAGCAACTGGCTGGAGATCGCAGCCTCGGCGGCGATGCGCGCCCGGTCTTCGCCGGACGCCTGGCCCACGGCCATCAGGGCGGCGCCACCTTCCGACATGATCGTGCGGACATCGGCGAAGTCGAGGTTTATCAGCCCCGGGACGGTGATCAGCTCGGATATCCCCTGGATGCCCTGGCGCAGGACGTCATCCGCCAGCCGGAACGCGTCCTGCAGGCTGGCGTGTTTATCCACAATCTGCAGCAGCCGGTCGTTCGGGATCACGATCAGCGTATCAGCGTGCTCCTTCAGCTTGTTTGCGCCGCCTTCCGCCGACTGCTGGCGCTTCATGCCCTCGAAGGTGAACGGGCGGGTGACCACGCCGATCGTCAGCGCGCCGACCTCTTTGGCGATCTGCGCGACAATCGGCACGGCGCCGGTTCCCGTCCCGCCGCCCAGACCGGCGGTGACAAACACCATGTCGCTCCCTTTCAGAACCTCGTACAGCTCTTCTGCTGATTCTTCCGCGGCTTTCCGGCCGGTCTCCGGATTCCCGCCCGCGCCCAGCCCGCGGGTAACCTTATCCCCGATGCGCACGCGTGTTGGGGCGTTCGAGAGCTGGAGCGCCTGCGCGTCGGTGTTTACCGTGATGAAATCGATCCCCTGGAGGCCTTCAGCGATCATCCGGTTGACGGCGTTTGAGCCGCCGCCGCCAACGCCGACCACCTTGATGCGGGCAAAAGAATCGGATGGGTTCAAAAAAGTGGGTTCCATTGTGTGTCTCCTCCGGTTTGAACTGGATGCGAACTCAGATTGCTGGTCTTTCTCCTCAGTCTCGTTCAGATCATCGCTTATGGAAGCAAGCGTTTGAGCCATTCCTTGATATTTGTCAGGTCCACCGGCGCTCCTTTCCCGTGAGATCCCCCGCCCACGAGTGGGCCGGCTTCGTTCATGAGCAGTGCCCAGTACAGCAGCCCGACGCTGGTGGAATAGGCAGGCGAGCCGAGTTGATCGGTCAGCCCAACCAGATTCTCCGGGCGCGCGATCCGGACGGGCACGCCCAGGACGTTGCTGGCCAGGGTCCGGATTCCCGGCAGCAGGCTGGACCCACCGGTCAGCACCATGCCCGCCGGCAGCAGCCCATCGTACCCCGACCGCTTGATCTCCTGGAGGACGAGCAGGAAAATCTCTTCGACGCGCGCTTCGATGATGTGGGCCAGCTCCTTGCGGCTCACCTGCATCGGTTTTTCTTCGCTGAACGTCCGGACGGAGAAGAACTCATCCTCTCCGACCTCGCCCTCGATGGCGTTTCCGTACTGTTTTTTGACGTCCTCCGCCTGGGAAACCGGCAGGCGCAGGCCGTGCGCGATATCAGACGTGATGTGGTTGCCGCCTACCGCCAGGACCATGGTATGCCAAACATCCCCATCGATGTAGATCGCCAGGTCCGTGGTTCCACCACCGATATCGCAGACGACCGCGCCCATCTGGCGCTCCGTCTCGGAAAGGACGACCTCAGCCGAAGCCAGCGGGTTGAGCACGAACTGGCTGACCTCGACCCCGGATGAGGAGACACACTGGCGCAGGTTTTCAACCGTCGATTGGGCGGCGGTGATGATGTGAGCCTCCACCTCGAGGCGATATCCGTGCATCCCGATCGGCATGCGGATGCCGTCCTGCCCGTCGATGACGAACCCGCGCTGGATGACGTGGATGACTTCGCGGTTGTGGGGGATGGCGACTGCCTGAGCCGCTTCGAGCGCGCGGGCCACATCGTCGCCGTCGATGACCCGCCCGGAAATCCCAACCACTCCGCGGCTGTTCACCGACGAGACGTGCGATCCGGCCAGGCTGACCAGGGCGGAGGTGATCTCCAGCCCGGAGGAACGTTCGGCTTTCTCGATCGACCGCGCCACGGATTGGGTGGCGGCGGTTAGGTCAACCACGGTACCCTTGCGGATTCCCTGCGACGGTTCGATGCCAACCCCGAGGATGCGCAAGCTGCGTTCGCCTTCAACCCGTGCGACCAGGGTGCAGGTTTTGGTCGTTCCGATGTCGATTCCAACGACGATTGGCTCATCCATGGTGTTAGGGCTCCAGTCGATAAAATGGCGCGTCAGGGAATTCAACGCTGATCATCGCTGGGTGGATATTCTGCTTGGAGAGCTCCCCGGTGATGACCTGGTACTGATTCAGCTTCAAATCCATCTCGTCAATGTTCGAACCAAAGTACACCACCCATCCTGACGGATCCGTCCAGCCCAGCCCGTAGCGCGGATCGTACATGATCGAAGCTCCGGCTGGGATCCCCTTTTCGAGCCTCTGGATCGCGGCGATCAGGTCCGTCGAAAGAAAAGGAGCAGCCGCTGCCTTCTGCGGGTCTTGCGGCAGATCGGCAGCCGCCGCGGTGGAAGCCGAGGTCCCCGGATCCGCAGCTCCGGCGCTGTCCTGCGCAGCCGGGGTATCGGAAGGCGGGTTTCCCTTGGCATTGACGAGGATCAGCCCGGCTTCCTGGCCGCGCGGCGGGTACGCGATCCCGCTCGCGTCGATCCAGCGAATCTCCTTGTCGTCCTGCCAGGCGATAATCGGCGTGCGTTCTTGAATGCTCACCGCGACGCTGGCTGGAAGGCCGACCTGAACCGACGCCTGGGCGATATCGGGGAATTTCGCCTGCAGGGTCTGCGCCAGGTCTTCCGGGCTTGCCTTCAGGATGGTTTCGCCGTCCAGGTTCAAGGCCGACAGGACATCCCCCTTGGGGATGTGGACCAGCCCGGTGACGTTCACTCTCGAGACCTGAAAAATAGGGGCGCTCCACATGGCCCAGATCAGGGCCAGCAGCCCGGCTGACATGAGCCCGGAGAGCATCCTCCATGAAAACTGCAGGGCGGGCAGGGCGGGGAGGCGTACTTCCGTCCCGGTCGCGCCGATCGAGTAGTAATATTTGCGCCGGACGTTGGTCTGGCCAACTTTTTTCCGGCTGCCGCGAGCGCCAACCATGCTTCCGCGCGACAGCACCGGGGGCATCCCGGTAGGGTTGCGGGCACGTTCCGATGCCTGGCTGACGCGCTCCTTCGCGCGCTGGGAACGCTCCGTGCGCAAGCTGGCGGATCTCTTCTGCGTTGTGCGCTCGTTCGACTTCATCCTTCCTCCAGGTGCGCTCCGGTGACGCTCGCTGCACCCACATCCATTCTGAAAAACTTACATCCGTTCCAGTCTCTAGGCGTGAAACCCGTTTTCCCAGTCGCCGATCCGTTCAATCTCCATTTCGAGATCGACCCCTGTTTTTTCAGCCACCTTCTCGCGGGCCAGCCGGATCAGGTTCCAGATATCCGCCGCGGAGGCTGTCCCGCGGTTCACGAAAAAGTTGGCGTGAAGGGGGCTGATTTCCGCACCGCCAATCGAATGCCCCTTCAACCCGACGCTGTCGATCAACCGGCCCGCGTAATCTCCGGAAGGGTTTTTAAACATGGAGCCCATGCTCGCACCTGGCGGCTGGGTATTGCGCCGCCGTTCGGAAAGCGTTTCGATTTTCGCCTGCACCGCTTCCGGTGTGCTTTGGACAAGCTTCAGCCGGGCCGAAAGGATGATGGCTTTGCTTTTATTTAATTTTAACGTGCTGTTTCGATACTGGTAGCTCATCTGCTCTACGGGCCACCAATTTCTCCCAAGTTGGGGGTGCAAGATCTCTGCCAGAATCAGGCTTCCGGCCATATCTCCGCCATTTGCTCCCGAATTCCCATACACGGCGCCGCCCACGGTGCCAGGAATGGAGGCGGCCCATTCCAGACCGCTCATTCCGCGCAGCGCAGTCTGGCGGGCGAGCGAGCCAAGGTTTGCGCCGGATTCAGCCCAGGCGCTCGGCGGGCTGGATTTGGTATCGATGCGGATATTCCGCGTGCGGTTGAGGATCACCAGCTCGTGGACCCCGTGATCGCTGACCAGGATGTTGGAGCCGCCCCCGATGACAAAATAGGGGATCCCCAGCTCCCATACCTGTTCCGCGGTCCGCGCCAGCTCCTCCGCCGAGTTGACCGGGACCATCGCATCCGCGGGACCGCCGACCCGGGCAGTGGTATAGTGCGCCAGCGGCACGTTCTCCTGCAGGCGGGCGCCAAAAATCGAACGCAGCGCAGCCATGGGCAGCTCATGCATGGTCGCCTCCTTCCATCCACCTGGCGATCTCGGTGCTGATCTGATCGGCGTCCCCCGCTGAAAGCACAAGCAGGACGTCTCCCCGGAGGAGGTTATTTTTCAAATATTCCACCACCTGGGGGATGTCGCGGATGAAGGTGGCGTTGGGGTGGTCCATCTGCTCGACGAGCTCAGCAGACGAAAACGCCCGGGTGGGCTCGCGCGCCGCGAAAACCTCGGTGACGATCACCTGGGAAGCGGAACGGAAGGCGGTGGCAAAGTCTTTCTCCAAGGCCAGGGTGCGGCTGTAGGTATGGGGCTGCCAGACCGCCCAGATCCGGCGCCCGGGGTAGGTGGAATGGGCGGCGGCGAGGGTGGCCCGGATCTCCGTGGGGTGATGCGCGTAGTCATCAATCACCGTGATGCCGCGCGCCTCGCTACGGATCTCAAACCTGCGGCCGGCTCCTGAATAGCGGTTCAGCGCCTGGCTCACCTTCTCATTGGGCAATCCGAGCTGATATCCGGCCGTCCAGGCTGCCAGCGAGTTGAGCACGTTGTGTTCGCCGGGGACTCTCAGAGCCAGCTCGGCAACCTTTTCTTTCGCCCCGGTGGGGGAGCGGTGGAGAATGGTGTAAGAGAAACCGCCCGCGCTGTTGCGCTCGAGGTGGACCGCCTGAAAATCCGCCCCATTTTCGAGGCCGTAGGAGAGGGTTTTTCTGCCCTCGACCTGGCAGAGGTGGAGCACCTCGCAGGCGCCGTCGTCGTCCAGGCAGCCGATCACGGTTCCGCCTGGCTGGAGCTGGCGAGAAAACTCGATGAAAACCTGCTCGTACTCTTCGCCCGTGGGGAAGCAATCCGGATGGTCGTGCTCGATGTTGGTGACGACGATCAGGTCCGGTTTCAGGCCGAGGAACATGCGGTCGTACTCGTCGGCTTCGATGACAAACGCCCGGCCTGCGCCGGCATGCGCGTTGGCATGCAGGTTTTTCAGGATCCCGCCGACGATGAACGAGGGGTCCTCTCCAAGGTCGGTCAGCATCCAGGCGAGCATCCCGGTTGTGGTCGTCTTGCCGTGGGTTCCCGCGATGGCGATTCCGGTTTTGCCGGAAGTGAGCTCTCCGAGGAACTCGGACCGCTTGAGGACCGGGATGCCGCGAGAAAGGGCTTCCTGAACCTCGGGATTCGAATCGGGAATGGCGGAGGACCGGACCACGACATCCGCGCCGTCGACGTTTTCGGCCCGGTGACCGATAAAAATGCGCGCGCCGCCCCGCTCCAGGGGTTCCAGCAGCATGGAGCGCGCCCGGTCAGACCCGCTCACGGTGTAGCCCTTTTCCAGCAGCACCTGAGCGATCGCCGACATGCCGGTTCCTCCAATCCCAATCAAGTGAACGTGTTTCATCAGATAAACACCACCAGTACGAATACAAAAGATATCGCCACAGCGAAATAAATCATCGGGCTCCCCAACCAGGCGGGGGGCAGCATCGGAATCAGCTTGAGCGCTGCCTGACCCATCGCGTCCGTGATGCTGGGTGCGGTGATATACGGAAACGGGTAATGGGCATCGTTCAGGTAGAACCAGATCGTGCCGAAGATCAGGTACCCGTTAATGGCGCCGAGGAACAGCCCCAGCAGGGAATCCTGGAGCGACTCGCGGATCAACCGCTCCGATTCGGCGAGGCGGGGCAGCCTGGGGGTCTGGTAGCCGAAAAAGACGAGCAGCGTGACGATCCCTGCCCGGATCCAGAAGCGGGATTCACCGGTCAGCGAATCGCGAACGAACGGGACGAATTTTTCAAGCACCGTCACGACAAAAATCCCAAGGATCACCGCGCAGGCCACGAGCAGCTCCTTCGCCCAGCCGCGCATCGTGCCGATGACCGCGAAGAGCAGGACGTACATCCAGAAGACGAACTCCAGGCTCAGCATCTTATTCCCTCGATTCGGGCTGCCGGGCGGCAATGTCACGGATCAACCCGCCGATTTGCCCGGCGGCGAAGGGTCTAGCCAGCGCGAGCATGGCTTGGCGCATGCTCGCGAGCTGCCGGGGATCCGTCAATAAGCCCTGAAGGGTGGGGAGCAAGCGGTTGGGGAGGTAAGCCTGCTCCAGGTAGAGACCTGCGCCATGCCCGGCGAGGTAGGCTGCGTTGGCTTTCTGGTAGCGCCAGGCATACGGATACGGCACGAGAACTGCCGGCAGCCCGAACAAGGGCAGCTCTCCAAGGGTGGATGCCCCGGCGCGGCAGACCGCGATGTCTGCGGCAGCGAAGGCTGCCCCCATCTCGTGCATGTACGGGTGGACGAGATACCGGTCCGCGAGGCTGGCGGGGAGCTGGCGGCGGACCTCGGAAGCGCGTTCGAAATCGACGCTTCCGGTCAGGTGCAGCACCTGGGCCTGGGCCAGAATCTCGGTCAGGATCGGGTACACCGCCGAGTTCAGGCCGACTGCCCCCTTGCTCCCGCCGGTGACCAGGATGAGCGGGAGATCCGCGTCGAGCTGCAGCTCCCGGCG
>JAJYJF010000028.1 GCA_021796375.1 Chloroflexota bacterium
CCCAGATCTTCAAAGAACGCGGCGTTGGGTTTGAAGGCCGCGGCGACGTCGGCGGTCGCTTCGATGAGGCGCAGGCAGAAATCCTGCGCCGCCCGCGCGCTGGAAATCGCGCCGGCAGGCAAGTCGGCCGGATGCGGATCCAGCCCGACGCACAGCAGCGAACCGGCCGCTTTCGCGCGGGTTTCGAGCAGCTGGAAGAAGGACGGCATGTTGCGCTCCAATTCGGTGAGCTCAGGCGCGGCCTGGGAGGGTCGTTCGGGGAAAGGCTTCATCGTTCCTCCGCGCGCGGGGCCGGGCGGGAGGGCTCCTCCCCCCCGCAGACTATCGGGGTCTGGCGAACGTTCCGCCCCGCGCCGGGGGCGGAAAGGACCTCTCCGTCCCGGTAGGCTTCCCGCCCGCGAAGCACGCCGCGGACGAGGCGGCCGCGCACCGGGTAGCCTTCGAAGGGCGTCCAGGCGCAGCGGGTGAAGGTATTCCCGGCGCGGATCTCGCCGCGGTAGGCCGGATCGATTTCGATCCAGGTTTCGGGTTGGGGGGCCAGGTTGAAGATGCGCTGCGGATTGGTCACGCAGCGGGCGACGATATCCTCGATCGTCAGGCGGCCTTCGCTCACAGCCGTGAGATAGAGCGGCAGGGCGCTTTCCAGGCCCGGGAAGCCGGGCGGCGGGTTGGGAGCGTCCTTCTCGGCGAGAGTGTGCGGCGCGTGGTCGCTGGCGAAGCAGTCGATCACGTCCAGGTTCTGCCAGAGGGCATCGCGGTCGGCGGGCGCCGCCAGGCGCGGGCGCACCTCGCCCCGGCCCGGGCCAAGGTGCGGCAGGTCCGCATCGCACAGGAACAGGTGGTGGGGGGTCACCTCGCAGGTGACCGGGATCCCCTTCTCCTTCGCCGCGCGGATCAGCAGGATCTCCTCGCGGGTGGAGACATGCGCCAGGTGGAGGGGGCGGTCGTACAGCGCGGCCATGAGGATCGCCGCGGCCATCGTCCGCCCTTCGGCATGCGCCACGAGCGGGCGGGATTTTGGCCAGGCAGCAAAGTGCTCCTGCCACAACCCCATCTGATCCAGGCGCAGGGGACCATACGTCTGATCCAGGTAGAGCTTCAGCCCGGCAGCGCCTCCTGAAAGGCGGGCGGCTTCGCTGGCGTTCGCCGGCCCGGCCCCGAGGTACTGGGCGTAATCACAGCGCGCCTTGGGCCCGGCCGCCCGCAAGGCCAGGTCCAGGCTGGCCTGACCGACGACCGGCGGCTGGGTGTTGGGCATCGCCAGGACCAGGGTGAACCCCCCGGCCAGCGCGGCCGCCGTCCCGCTGTCCCAATCTTCCTTATGGGTGGCGCCGGGCTCGCGGAAATGCACGTGCGGGTCAATTAAACCGGGCAGCCGCATTCCGCATCCCTCCCCTGTTCCGGCAGCAGGCAAAAAAAGAGAGCCTTCCGGCTCTCTCGATTCTGGTCTGGTTTAAAGAAAACGCCCAAAGAAGCCAATGCTCCTTGGGCGCTGACGAGACGCACTTTTTGACGATAACGAACCAGTAAAATCATATTGGGTGTATTTTATGCATTCTGGTTTTCCTGTCAAGGGCTGCGGGGGTGCAAATTCCATATTTTCATCGAAAAATCACCCTCCCCAGCCCTGCCCGAAGGTCCCCGAGCGTTTTTTGCGAGGAGTCAGGGGCGGTTCGCGAACCGCCCCTGCTACTCGCCATTGAAATGCAATCGGGAGAAGCATTCGCTTTATTTTTTGATCATTTTCAGTTAATATATTCCGGCTGGGCCCCATCAAAAGAAGGAGAACTTTTCCCTTGGGAGGAGAACAGCCCATTCCAGTTGACCTCCGCGCCTGGGCGCCGGGCGACCTGGCGCTTCTCGAGCGGCTGCTGGGGGACCCGTCCATGATGACCCACCTGGGCGGGCCTGAGACCCCGGAAAAAATCCGGGAGCGTCACGCGCGCTACTGCCGGAGCAGCGCCTCGGGCGCGGACGCCCAGTTTGCGATCGTCGCCGGCTCCGCGCACGCCGCGGCGGGCTGGATCGGGTACTGGGAGCGGGAATGGCAGGGCCAGACGGTCCTCGAGGCGGGGTGGAGCGTACTCCCCGAGCTCCAGGGGCGCGGCATTGCCACCCGGGCGGCGCGCCTGCTCGCTGACCGGGCGCGCTCGAACGGGCGGTACCGCGCCCTGCACGCCTTTCCCGCGGTGGATAACCCCGCCTCCAACGCCGTCTGCCGCAAGGCGGGCTTTCGCTGCCTGGGCGAGGTCGATTTCGAGTACCCCAGGGGGCATTTCCTGCGCTGCAACGACTGGAGCCTGGAGCTAACGGATCAGAACAGATGACCGGGCGCCTTTCCGCGCGGCTGAGCCGGACAGAACCCCCTTATTTCATCTCGTCGTAGCGCGAGGAATCCAGCTGCTCGCGCAGCCGCTCCTCGGCGCTCTGCTCGCGGACCGGCGCGTCCGGCCGGGCATCCGCCACCTCGGCGGCTTCCGCGCGGCGCAGCTCTTCCAGCGGCCTCGGCCGCAGCAGCCCGAACCGGCCGCAGTTCTCGCAGGTATCCAGCTTCGTGCCGATCCCCACGTTAAGGGCCGTGAGGTGGATCGGGGTGGGCCGCCCGCAGCGCGGGCAGATGGCCCCGCCGCGGATCCCGTAGCTCCGGTGCGCGCCCAGCGGCACCGGCTCGCGCTTGCGGTTTCGGAATGCCAGGAACTGGAAGCCGATCATCAGCACAAAGATACCCGCCACGATCCCCAGGATCGGGACGATGATCCTGGACATCCCCGACTGCTCCTGGGCCTGAGAGATAAACTCGAAGCGCCGCGCGTCCGAGGTCAGCGCCTGGCCGCCGGCGGTTAAGGCGGTCGCGGTCAGCTGGTGCCAGCCGTCGGCGAAATCGGTGGTCTGGAACTGCCAGCTGAACGGGGCGGCGCTGGCCACCCCGACCTGCTTGCCGTCGATGAAGAAGGTTACAGATCGAAGGCTTTCCGGGCTTGAAACGCTCATGCTGAACGTCCCCCGGATCTGGCTGCCGTTGTTGTAGCCGAAATCTTTGCGGACGCTCAGGTTCAGGCCGGCCTGGGCGAGCACCGGGCTGGCCAGGAGGAGCAGGGCTGCCAGGCCGCCAAGGAATCCCCGCAGGGCTTTCATTTTGCCTCCATCAAGCTACTTCCACCGGGTGAGGATCGTCTCGCGCTGGAACAGACGCGCTCCGAGATAAATGAAGACGAGATCCAGGAGCACCAGGCCGGCCGCGACCAGACCCATCAGGCGGGCGTTGATCACCAGGAACCCGGCGATCTGGGCGAAAAACACCATCAGCACCGGGACGATAATGACCATCGAGATCTGCTCGGCCGCGCGCGGATCGCTGACCCGCGACGAGACGATCACCGCCACGTTGACCGAGAGGACCGCCATCAGCGGCCCGATGACCAGGATGGCGATCAGCCAGGTGGGGGAGGCGATCGCCGCGCGCACCGCGGGCGGCACGCCGAGGATGGCCGTGCCGATGATGAAGACCAGAAAGGCGATCCAGGTGGCGAGGACAGCCGGGATGGCTGCCGCCAGGGCTTTGCCCGCCAGCAGCTCCTCGGTGGAGATCGGCGTGGCCAGGAGCGGCTCCAGGGAGCGGGTGGTCTTCTCGCCCACGATGCTGTATGCGGCGATCGCCACCGGGATGGCCAGCGGCATCAGCATGAACATCAGCATGAACTGGTCGACCACGTACACCTGCAGGCAGTCGCCCGGCGACATGGCCCCGCATACCCCGGCAAACCCGGCCGGCACGTCCGTGCCGCTGCCGGAGAGCGCGCCCGAGCGGCGCATCGTCCCCAGGATCACCAGCGGCAGGATGGTGAACACCAGCGGCATAACCCCTACCGTCAGCAAGACCACTCGGTTTTTGAAGACCTCGGCCCACTCCTTATCGATGATGGTCCGGATGCGGCTGACCGTTCCGGCGGCGTCCAGGCGCCTGCTTCCGGTGGGATGGACCGCGCTCATGCGCGCACCTCCTGGGATGCAGCCGCCTCGGCGGCGTGGATCATCTGGAGATAGATATCTTCCAGCGAGTGGCGCAGCTCGCCGACGAACTGGATATCGGCCCCCAGGCCGACCAGGCAGCGCACGATCTCCGGGTTCTGCTCTTCCGGCCGGTCCAGCCCGACCACCAGCTTGTTATCCACCAGGTCGGCCTGCTTGACGAACGGCAGGCTGCGCACGGCTTCGGCCCAGGCATCGCTGGCCGCGCGCAGGTGGAACACCACCTTGCGCCCGTACAGGCGCTTGCGCAGGTTCTCGGGGGAATCGACGGTGATCAGATTGGTCTTGAAGATCGCGATCCGCTCGCACAGCCGGTCGGCTTCATCCAGGTTGTGCGTGCACAGGAAAATCGTCCGGCCTTCGCTTTTCAGCTCCTCGATGAAGTCGCGCACCAGTTTGGCGGCTTCCGGGTCGAGTCCGCTGGTGGGCTCGTCCAGGAAGAGCACCTTGGGCTCGTGCAGCAGCGCGCGGGCGATGGCCAGCTTCTGGCGCATGCCCTTGGAAAAGCTGCCGGCCTCGTCAAAGCGGCGCTCCCACAGGCCGAGCATGCGCAGGTACTTCTGCACCTGGCCCTGCGGGTCGGCGACGCCGTACAGCCGGGAGAAAATCATGAGGTTCCGCTCCGCCGAGAGCCGCTCGTACATCCCGGGCGTCTCGGTCAGGATGCCGACCGAGCGGCGGATCGCCTGGTCATCCACCCCCAGCTCGTAGCCGTTGACCCAGGCTTTCCCCGCGGTGGGGCCGATCAGGCTGGAGAGCATGCGCACGGTGGTCGTCTTCCCGGCCCCGTTCGGCCCGAGGAAGCCAAATACCTCGCCCTCTTTCACCTCGAGGGTGAGGCCGCTGACAGCCGTGACGAGCGCTCCTTTGCGAAGCCTGAATTCTTTGGTCAGTCCCTGGGTAATGATCATTTTTACCTGAACCGTGTGGCGGGGAGAATTATACCCCCGGTCCGGAACGGGGAACCTCGCCCGCTCCGGCAGGAGAAACCCTCCTCCCCACGGCCGCGGGCGGGAAACGCCAGGCAGGACGGCGGGCGTTTTCCACCCGACTCCCCCTCCCGAATTCGAACAGCGCCCCGCAACTCTATTTCAGATACCTGTCGAACCAGCGCAGGATGTGGTTGAGGCGCGCGATGCGCCGGTCGGTGCGGCCGCTGCGCGAAAGCCCGTGGAACTCGTCCGGGAAGCGCACCATCTCGCTGTCGACCCCCTGCCTTTGCAGCGCCACGAAGACCTGCTCGCCCTGCTCGATCGGGCAGCGCAGGTCCATCTCGTTGTGGATCACCAGGGTGGGGGTGCGGGCGGCGCCCATGTACTTCATCGGGCTGCGGTCCCAGTAGAACTCCAGGTCCTCGTACGGCGGCTTGTCGTTCATCTCCATCTGGAAGGTCCAGTTGAAGTCGCTCGAGCCCCACATGCTGATGAAGTTGCTGACGCTGCGCTGGGTGACGGCCGCCTTGAACCGCCGGGTGTGCCCGATGATCCAGTTGGTCATGTACCCGCCGTAGCTCCCCCCGGTGACGCCCATCCGGGCGGCATCCACGTACGGCAGCGCGGCGACGACATCCGCCCAGGCCATGATATCGGCGTAGTCGGCGTCTCCCCAGCGGCGCCAGATCGCCTTGGTGTGCTCCTCGCCGTACCCGCGCCCGCCGCGCGGATTGCTGAACGCAACCACGTAGCCTTTGGAGGCCAGGTAGTAGAACTCGTGCATGAAAAAGTTGCCGTACTGGGTCTGCGGCCCGCCGTGGATCTCGATGATAGCCGGGTATTTCTTCGCGGGGTCGAACTGCGGGGGTTTGAGCACCCAGCCCTGCAGGTCCATCCCCCCGGGGCTCTTGAACCAGATCTCCTCCACCTGGCCGAGGTCGATCTCATCCAGCAGGCGGCGGTTGGCGGCGGTCAGCACCCGGTCAGCGCCGGCTGCCAGATCGCGCAGGTGCATCTGGCCGGGGTCCGTCATCGTGCCGTAGAAGAAGGCCATCTTTTTCTGACCGGCGTCGAAATCGAAGGCGCCGGCAACCCCGCCCTCACCGATCACCGTCCGCAGGTCCTCGCCGCTCGCGGAGATGGACATGAGGAGCGAGCTGCCGTGGTAGGCCACCGGGAAGTACAGCCGCCCGCCGTCCAGCGACCAGGCCGGGGGCATCATCTCCGGAGAGCCCAGGTCGTTGATCGTCCATGGAGAAACCATCAGGTCGTAGGCGGCGGTCAGGTTGCGGGCCGGGGCGGTCCCACCGGCCGGGACGACCCACAGCCCCTGGTTGCGGTAGGTTTCGAGCTGGCCTTCCGTGCCGTAGTAGGCGATGAAGCGCCCGTCGGGTGAGAAGCTGGGGAGCAGCTTTTCTCCCACCGGGGCCGGCAGCGGGCGCGCCTCGCCGCCTTTCACCGGAAGGACGAAGACCTGGTCGCGGAAAGGCGCCAGATCGGGCTTTTCGGAATGGTTGGAGATGAAGGCGATCGACTTTCCATCCGGCGACCAGGCCGGGGATTTCTCGTCGTAGACCGGGTGACCGGTCAGCGGCCGGGCTTTGCCGGTGCGCGCGTCGACCACCCACAGGTGCCAGCGCTCGCTCGGCAGGTAGCCTTCCCCGTCCAGCTTGAAAAAGGGCCGGTCGTAAACTCGCTCCACGACGCCCAGCTGCTTCTTCTCCTCATCTTTTTCGCGCGCGAGGACCTCCGGGTCGGTCTTTCGCACCCGGCAGAGCAGCTGCCGCCCATCCGGGGACCAGGAGAAATCGCTGATCTCCCCTTCGATCCCGGTCAGCTGGCGCGCTTCCCCCCCATGGGCGTTGATGAGGTAGATCTGGGCGGGCTTTTCATGGTCGGCCCGGTCAGAAAGGAAGGCGATTTGCCCGCCGTCCGGGGACCAGCGCGGGTGGGAGTCGTTCTGCTCGCCGGAGGTGAACGGCCGCGGCTCGCCGCCGCCGGTCGGTACCGCCCACAAATTGGAATACTTTTTTTCCGTTCTGGGGTCCACCCGCTTCAGGGTGTAGACTACCGTTTCCCCATCCGGCGCCAGCCGGGGCTCGCTGAGGGTCTCGATGCGGTACAGGTCCTCGGCAGTGATGCGGCGCTTCTTTTTCTCAGGCATGAATCCCTCCTAATCGGTGCCCACCCGGCCTGCTGAACGAGCAGGCCGGACTCTGTCATGAGATAAATTTTAACATTGATTGGGTGCAATGAGCGAAAAGCGGGCGGAAGGTTAGAAACCTTACCGCAGGACCAGGACCTCACCTGCACTCCCCGGCACACTCGCTGCGCGAGTGCATCCGGGGCAGGGCGCGCGAGCCTTGCCCCATAAATGCACCGCGATGAGCCCGCCCGGGTGAAGATACAACGTCTTCTTCGCCCTGACGGGGAGCCATCTCTAATGTAGAGCCATCTCTAATGTATATGAAGGGGCGCCCCTCCGGCTGGACTTTCCTCGAGCGGGGAGAGCGCGAGAGATCTGCTGGAGGGTTCAGCCTACTTGGCCGCTTTCACGGCCTCCTGGGCCGCCGCCGGCGTCTCCGCCGGGCGGGCGCTGGCCTGCAGGAACCCCAGGTACATCACCACCGCCCCGACGAACTCGCTGACGTACAGCATGTCGGTCAGGCCGGCCTTGATGAACGAGCCGGCCATGGCCGGCGCGAGCGCCCCGGCGGCGATCAGCAAATTCCCGACCACCCGGTTGAGCAGCACCTTCTTCCGCCAGAAGAGATACCCGGAGTAAATCGCCCCGCCGATCAGGCCGATCGTGCCGTAGATGTTCAGGAGAATGGTGAGCGCGACGATCCCCCCGCTGCGGACCAGGACCGCCTGGTACTGCGTGGAGACCGGCACCTGCAGCTGGTATGCCGCGGCCGCCGCCGTGACCGGCGCCGCCATCACCAGGCCAATCGCGGCCAGGCTCGCCGCCCCCAGCACGCCCGCCAGCGCAGGGGCGACGCCGCGCCGCCGCACCAGCAGGTAGACCGTCCCCTGGCCCAGCCAGGCGGCCGTCAGCATCGCGCCGCTCAGGTACCAGATCTTCAGCATCCCCGCGCTGAACGTCAGCGAGAGGACCACCTCCCCCAGCGTACCCAGCCCGTAGAGCAGCAGTCCGAACGACCAGACCAGCAAGTAGGGGTGCCGGCGGGCAAGGTAGCGCCGGAACACGGAAACCATAAAGATAAAGGTCACAATTGTCGTGAACGCGGACAGATAATCCATCTTCGCTCCTATCTTGTCTTCACGCAGCCCTTGTTACAGCTTCACCCCCAGAACCGCCAGCAGGACGATCGCCAGCGTCGCCACCAGCAGGACCGCCAGAACGATCAGGATGACCGGCACCCACCGCTCGGCCCGCCGCGACGGAGAAAATCGGCTTGATGGTTTTCTTCCCGGCATCCGCATCCCTCGATCAGGTTGCTCAAATCCAGCCGTCCAGCTCCCCCGGCAGATGATTATAATCCCATCCCGCGGATTTTTCCGCGGCTTCGTTTCCGCGGCGGGAGATCTCTGCGGGGCGCAGGTTTCTCCCGCCCCAACCGCTCAGCGCTGCTCCGCGGGCCGACTGCGGATTAAGGCGACGGGGTTGCGATCCGTGTGGCGATCTGGGTGGCCGCGCCGGAGCTGATGGTCGCCACCCTGGTCTCGACTGCCCTGACGCTGGTGGCTGCCTGGGTCTCGAGGTTCGCAGCGCTGGTCTCCGCCTGTCTCTCAATGGCCGGGGCCTGCGTGGCGACCCGGTTTTGAACCCCCGGCAGCGCGCTGGCGATGAGCGTCTCCACCTGAGGCACTGCCGTCCCGCCGTTAATATGGACCGAGACGCCGCCGCAGGCGCTGACGGCCAGCACCAGCAGGAGCGCCATCCCAATCCACGCAATGATCTTTCTGGTAAGCACTATTTTTCTCATTTTCCACCGCTAATTCACACCGGAAAGCTGCCGGCCTTCTTCCCCTGGCTTTCCCCGCCGGGAAGGCAGCCGGCGTCAAATACCCCCTGCCAGACCCTGCCCCCAGAGCCGGGGGCATCGATTCATTATATGAAACCCTCGAAAGGGATGGAAACGTAATTTCCCTACCTTCCTACGGGGAATTTCCCTACAGCATTGGGGAAATCCCCTACCTTTTCGGGGAGGGAATCTACGGTTGAAGCAGGGAGGGGCCTGCGTTATTCTTAAGGACGATGAACTGAGAGAGGTAAGCTCCCGGGAGACGCGCTGAGAGCCTGGCCGTCAAAAAAGCCCAAACGAACAAAAAAATAGGACTCCCGCCCCAGATCTCGAGAGGTCAGACTTTCAAGGTCCATCAGTTTTAATAAAGGAGGTGCTTTATGTCTACAGGAAAAGCTTTGAGCTGGCTGGTCGCCCTGGCCGGTCTTTGGGAGGTGGTTGCGCCGTTCGTCTTAGGCTACACCACCGGGATCGCGATGTACAACGCGATCATCGTAGGGATCGTTCTGATCATTCTCGGCGTTTGGGCCGCGCTCTCGAGCAACTCGGGCGCGGACCGCACCCTGAACTGGGTTAGCGCCGTGGTGGGTTTGTGGCTGATCCTGTCGCCGTTTGTCCTCGGCTTCTCGATCACCTCGGTCACTGCCATGACGGATGCGATCATCGTCGGCATCATCGTGATTATCCTGGGAGTTTGGGCGGCGATCCAGTTCCGCACCCAGACGCCGCACCCGGTATAAAGAACGCCGGCAGTCTGATTTACAGGGTATTTCCAGGGGGATAGACTTTAAAACGCAGCAGGCTCAGGACGAGCACGACCGGTCCTGAGCCTGATGTATTGTTAACCGGCGGCCGCTCTGGCCGCCGATGCTGCTGAACGACGGACCGGGCCGGACGGCCCCTCCCCCGGCGGCCTCTCATCGCAGCTCTCGGCTTTCCCGACCGGATCTATAGTATATTCGAGAGATATCACCGGGGTTTGCACGAACCGGATCTACCAGACCGCCGGGCAGCCTGGAGAGAGAAGACAGGAGGTGGCCTTGGCGAACGCGAGATTTAAACGCTGGTTATATCGGGGAGGCCGCCCCAACCCGCTGGCGCGCGCGATCAACCGGGGCTGGGCGGTCCTGCATTCCCTGGGGATCGACCCCGGCCGCATGGTCACCCTGCGGGTGGTCGGGCGCCGCTCCGGCCGGCTGATCTCATTTCCGCTGGCGATGACCTCCCTCGGCGGCGAGCGCTACCTGGTCTCGATGCTGGGCAGCAACGCTGCCTGGGTGCAAAACGTGCGCGCCGCCGGCGGCTCCGCCACGCTGGTTCACGGGCGGACCGAACACGTGCGCCTCGAGGAGGTTGCCGTCGAAACGCGCCCGCCGATCCTGAAGGCGTATCTGGGGCTGGCTCCCGGCGCGCGTCCGCATTTCCCCGTGGACCGGGATGCGCCCCTCGAGGCATTTGCCGCGGTCGCCGCGGATTTCCCGGTCTTCCGCATCCGGGTTGAAACGGGTTCAACCTCAGAACAGCATGCGCCAGGGGGGAATTGATCGCAGCGACCTTTGATTTTCTCGGAGCGGTCCCCTAAAAGATCCTGCTTTAAGCAGATCGACCCGCGCATCTGGTTTTCAGCCGTCCAGGAAACTGCCCACAAAATTAGCGCCATTGCCAGCCTTTCGGGAGCAGGTCCCCCGGAGGGCTGTTCCCTCTTGACAAAACCGAAATTCGGTATACAATGATACAAGTAATACAATGATACAATAATACAATGGCACAAGCGAAGGAAAGGCCTGTTGAACCAGATCACCCAACATATCCAGCTTGATTTTCGCTCCGGCGCGCCGATTTACGTCCAGGTCGTGGAGCAGATCCAGGGCATGATCGCCAGCGGCGACCTGCGCCCCGGCGACCAGCTCCCCACCGTGCGCGAGCTGGCAACCGAGCTCAAGGTCAACTGGAACACCATCGCGCGGGCTTACCGCATGCTCGACGAGGCGCGCCTGATCTCCACCCAGCGCGGGCGCGGCACCTACGTCTGGGAGGCGCCCAGCGAGGAGGCGCTGCGTGTGCTGCGGCAGGAGAGCTTCGACGGGCTCACCCGCCGCTACCTGCGCGAGGCTGCCCAGCGCGGCTGCGCCCCGGAAGAGGTCGCGGAGACGTTCCGCCGGCAGCTGGCAGCCTGGGTAAAAGATGGCCAACCACCCGAAGAATGAACGGAGAAACGGAGTCAAAATGAACAAAAGCAGCATCCAGAGCAAGCTCGTTAAGCCCTCCCCCGAGGCAACCCATATCAATGCACTCAGCATCTTCATCGCCGTCCTGCTGGGCCTGGCCGCCCTCTGGGGGGCGAACCACCTGCAGGGGCAGGTATCCCGCGAAGTGATCGCCGCCTATGTGATCGTCATGATCCTGCTGGCGCTGATCGCCCTCTACTCGATCAAGGTGGCCAGCCAGTGGGAAAAAGCCGTCGTCCTGCGCCTGGGGAAGTTCCTCACCCTCCGGGGACCGGGGTTCTTCTTCATCCTGCCCATCATCGACACGGTCTCCTCCTGGATCGACCAGCGCGTGACCGTCACCCCCTTCAACGCCGAGAAAACGCTGACGAAGGATACGGTGCCGGTGGACGTGGACGCGGTGCTGTTCTGGCTTGTGTGGGACGGTGAAAAAGCCGCGCTCGAGGTGCAGGATTACAACGCTGCCATATCCTGGGCAGCCCAGACTGCGCTGCGCGAGATCATCGGCCAGATGACCCTGGCTGACATCCTCACCGGGCGCTCCAAAATGGACGCCGACCTGCAGCACATCATCGACGAGCGCACCACCCCGTGGGGGATCACCGTGCAGAGCGTCGAGATCCGCGACGTCATCATCCCGCCCGACCTGG
>JAJYJF010000029.1 GCA_021796375.1 Chloroflexota bacterium
AAACGTCTCATCGACGCCGGCAAACTCGGCAAGGTCTATCACGTGCGTTCTGTTGGCCACCGCCGCATCGGCCGCCCGGGGGTCGATTTTCCATTGAGCACCGACTTTTTCTCGAAAGAGATCGGCGGGCACGGCCCCATGTTCGATATCGGAACCTACCATATTTCGCAGATGCTCTACCTGCTGGGCCTTCCCAACCTGGAAAGCGTTTACGGCGTGGCGCACCATGACTTTTACATGGATGAGCGGCTGCTTAAAGGAAAGAAATTCGAGGTCGAAGACCTGGCCGTTGGCCTCGCCCGGTTTGAAAACGGCCTGTCAATGGACATGTATGAAGACTGGGCCCTCAATATGGATGAGGTTGGCAATTCGTTTATCGCGGGCAGCCTCGGCGGCCTCAAACTGGTCAATATTGACGTATATGGAGGGAGAATCCCGAACCCGGAGCTGTACAAGGCGCATCACCCCGAACTGGAATTCTTCGGATTTGAAGATGGGCTCATGGTTGACAAGAAATATAACTGCGCTTTGAACGAATCTTCCGAGGGGTTCCTCGATCCCAACGTGATCTGGTTTGACAACAACCAGTACCAGTGGGCGGCTTACCTGCGGGGCGACCTGAACGACGAGACCCGGATCAACACCCCGCTGATCACCCTCAAAACGATGCTGGTTATGGACGGCATCTTCCTTTCTCACAAGCTCGGTCGTTCCGTCACCGCGGAGGAGATCGACGCCCTGTCGGAATCCACTGCGGTTCGCCGTCAGGTGACCGACTGGGGGGATTTTACGTACGATTTTTAGCGCAGCCCGGCGAAAAGGCCGGTGAAGCGGCGATTATCTCAGCTTTGCCGGCCGCCGGGAGGATTTGGTCCTCGCACGATTGGTTGTCTTGCCGCTGGCAAAGACTGCGCGGGCGGTTCACCCCTGTTTTGCTGCCAGATCGAGCTTCTGATTCTGGCAAATTGATGACGTATGTGAACCAGGAACGGTTACATCCTGCGCTTGTTTACTACCCAAAAGTGATTAAAATCACATATATTGGATTTTAAATCCCTCCTTAAAACCGCACAATTCGATTCCGGGTTCTTAAGGCTTGGCTGCTGATTTCTATGATGATCTATTTCTTTACCGGGTTGTGTTTTAGCGGTCTGGGTTTGGCTGCTTACCTCCAGCTTCATCATGGAGGCGATCTGCCCCTGCGGAAACAGCTTCCCTGGCTGGCGGCCTTTGGGCTGACCTGTGGCGCGGCGAGCTGGATAGACATGTTCCTGGCCAGCGGCGCGCCGCAGAGCCTCGCCGGCAGCCTGGCGATCTTGCGGGCTGCGATGCAGGCGCTGAGCGGCCTGCTGCTCTTGAAATTCGGCTGGGGCATCCTCGACAACCTCACCCCCCTGCCGGCCTGGACCATCTTCATCCCGGGCGTGCTGATCGTGCCCATCGCCTACGCCATCACCTACGCGTCGACGACCTTTATCACCCCCTCCCCGATCGAGATCCCGGTCGACATCTGGTCTCGCTATTTCCTCTACCTGCCCGGCAGCATCCTGGCCGGGACCGGCTTCCTGCGCGAGTGGAACATCGAGCGCAAGAAGGGCTACACCGACGTCGCCAACCTGATGATGGGCGCAGGGCTGGCTTTTCTGTTCGAGGCCTTCGTGGTCGGCCTGGTCGTCCCGGCCGCGCCGTACGGACCGGCCTCTTACTACAACTACAACCGCGTGGCCTCGAACGCCTTTATCGCCGACCAATCCAGCCCGGTCATGACGTCCATGCTGACCGCCTGGCTCGACTACGCTGAGGTGCTCAAGACCACCGGCCTGCCGATCGAGTTCTGGCGCATGATCTCCGCCTTCGCGGTGACCTTTTTTGTGGTGCGCGGGCTGGATGTGTTTGATGCCACCCAAAACCGCCAGTTCCGGGCGCTGCAGGTGGAGCGGGATCAGGCCCAGGAAGCGGCTTTCCAGGCGCAGATCGTCGCCCGGCAGACGGCCGAGAGCTGGACCGATGCGCTCGTCTCGATCAGCCGGCAGATCGCGGCGCTCGAGAATGTGGATGACATCCTGCAGTGCATCGTGCAGATGGCCAGGTGCCTGCTCGGTGCGGATTTCATCGGCCTGGCCATCCTCAACGAGGAACACTCGGTTCTCGAGATTAAGTGCTATGCGGACAACCAGCAGACGGTGATGGTCTCCCCGCCGGTGGCCGTCGTGAACCCGCTAATCCTGGGCGTGGTCAGCAGCTCCCACGAATACCTCACCCGCGGAGATGAAGCGCCGGAGATGCTCGAGCACGTCACATTGACTTGCGATAAAGCCGCCAGCTCGATGGCGGTTGTCCCGCTCAACCTGGAAAGCCACCCGTTCGGGGCGCTGTGGATGGCGCGCTGCGAGCCGCTGCCGTTTTCGGAGACGGACGCGATCTGGCTGGAGTGTATGGCCGATCAGGTGGTGATCGCCATCCAGCACGGGCTGATGACTGCCCAGCTGCAGTCCTTATCCATCGTCGAGGAACGCGGCCGCATCGCCCGGGATATGCACGATGGGCTGGCCCAGGTGCTGGGATACCTCAACCTGCAGCTGCAGACGCTGGACGCCCTGTTCAAACAAGGCAAGCTGACCAGCTTCCAGAGCGAGCTCGAGCAGATGCGCCAGGCGATCCAGGTGGCCAATGCCGACGTGCGCGAGAACATCTTGAGCCTGCGCACGACCCTCTCAAATGAAAAAAGCCTGGTCTCAGCCCTGGGCGAGTACTTCGCGGAATTTGGGGTGCAGACGGGCCTTGACGTTGCCTTTATTAATGATGTGGAAGGGAATATCAACCTGTCTTCCGTCGCCGAGGTGCAGCTGGTTTGCATCCTGCAGGAGGCGCTGACCAACGTGCGCAAACACGCCCACGCCAGCCATATCCGCGTTTTGATCAGCAAGCAGGACGAAGACATCGTGATGGAAATCTCGGATGACGGCATCGGCTTTGTGATGCACGCCGCGAAGCTCAGCTTTGGGCTGCAGACCATGCGCGAGCGCGCTCAAAGCGCCGGCGGCGAGTTCGAGGTCCATTCCATCCCGGATCAAGGCACGCAGATCGAGTGCCGCTTTCCTTGTTTAAAGCCCGAGAAGCTGAGCCAGCACAGCCTGGCCTTATCTTGAATGGATCCCCAAATGTTTTGGCAACTGCTTTGGATGGAAGAGTCCTATGAACCTGCGTGAATGGGCGCTGCCGGTGTATACGGTCTTGATGCAGATGGCCATCGGCGGGTTTGCCGCGCTGTGGATCCTCCGCGCCGCGGTTAAGGTCCGGCTGGAGCGCGCGGAGCTGGACCGCCTGATCCAAAACCCGCTGATCATCCTCTTCACCACCGTGGTTGTGGCGATGATCGGATCGCATTTTCACCTCAGCCGGCCGTATCTATCCTTTCTGGCCATCCTCAACTTCCGCTCCTCCTGGTTGAGCCGGGAGATCGTCTTCACCGTGCTGACCTTCAGCGTGATCGCCAGCCTGTCGCTGCTGCAAGTGACCCACCGCGGGCGAGAGCCTTTCCTCTCGGCGCTGGGCTGGGTGGGGATCGCCTTGGGGAGCGCGGCCATCTACTGCATGTCGCGCATCTATTTGCTGCCGACGCAGGTGTCCTGGAACACGCCGATCACGGTTTATACCTTTTACAGCACGGCGGTTCTGTTGGGATCGATGGCCATGGCGGCCATTCTGGTCATCAACCAGAAATTTCTCGAGATCCACAAGGTGGGCGATGCGACCGTTCGCGCCGGGGTTGTGCGCCAGGCGCTGTGCTGGCTGGCGGGGATCGCATTCGGCATGCTCTGGGTGGTTGTGGCCCTGAATGTTTTCATGGTCCTGTCGCTGCGCAGCGCCGGCGGCATCGCGCAGATCAGCCTGGAGCTGCTGCTGGGCCTCTACCAGCCGCTGTGGATCCTGCGCCTGCTCGTGCTGCTGGTCGGGGTGGGCTGGCTGGTGGAGACGGTGGTGACCAACGTCTGGAAGCGCACGACGAGCAGAGACCTGACCATGCCCGTATACATCGCCTGCCTGCTGGTGATGATTGGCGAGATCCTGGGAAGGTTTTTGTTTTATGCCACCCATGTAAAGATGGGGATTTAACCCGATCGATCCATGCCAAAGCACCGGAAATGGGTTGTTGATGGGAATATGGAGGGAGTTCATCCATGACCATTCGCGTCCTGATCGCCGATGATCACAAACTATTCCGCCAGGGGCTGATCAGCCTGATGCGCACCCGCGAAGACCTGGTCGAGGTGGTAGGAGAAGCCGAGACCGGCGCCGAAGCCGTCCGCATGGCGGGCTTGCTGCGCCCGGCCGTGATCCTGATGGATATCTACATGCCCCAGGGCAGCGGGCTGCAAGCGGCCGCTGAGATCCGCCAGCGCTATCCCGAGGTAGCCGTGGTGATGCTGACCTCTTCGGAGAGCGACGAGCACCTCTACGAAGCGGTCCGCCTGGGAGCCTCCGGGTACCTGCTCAAGAGTCTGGATGCGGACGAGCTGTTCGACCTGCTGGTCGGCGTCATCCACGGCGAAGCCGCCATGACGAAAGCCATGGCGACCCGCCTGTTAAAGGGCATCGCCATGCGCTCGGCCGACCCGAATCAGGGTGAAGAACCCCTGACCGAGCGCGAGCTGATGGTCTTGAAATTGGTGGCAAAAGGCGCCAGCAACGCCGAGATCGCCGAGAGCCTCTCCATCTCGGTCAACACCGTGAAGAGCCACCTGAAGAGCATCTTGGAGAAGCTGCAGCTGGATAACCGCACCCAGGCCGCCGCTTACGCCGTCAACCGCGGGCTGGCCTCTCCCCGTTCCTTGGGGGGATGAAGGGTTCAGCCGATGATTCCGCGGTGGCGTTTCACCTGCAGCCGGCAGCGGGTGCGCGGTCGTTCGCGATCTGCCTCTCTCACCCAAGTGGGTGATCCGGTACTACCCCCTAGAAGGTTGTGATGGATGTCACAGATGGGTATATTCCGTCTATGCACATTTCCCAGATGGGAAAATCGTGCGACCTCATCCACCAGGAAGGCGCCCTCCAGACAGAATAACCCAACCCCCGACCGTCCCCCACTGTATTCATTTTTTGAAAAAAGCGTGCATTTCGAGAGAGCTGATAAAGCGATCATACGGAGGAGAATTTATGAGCAATAAAGATTTCCTCACCAAGGCCCTGACCGAAACCGCCGTCACCCGGCGCAGTTTCCTGAAGTGGAGTGCCATTCTGGGAGGCACGGCTGCGCTGGCTGGAGGGCTGAAATTTGGACTGAAACCAGAAAAAGTATCTGCACAATCCAACGATCCAGGTAAATGGGTACCCGTAGCATGCTGGCATAACTGCGGGGGCCGCTGCCTGAACGTGGCGTTAGTTAAAGATGGGGTGGTTGTCCGTCAAAAGACGGATGACACTCACCCAGACAGCCCGGATTACCCCCAGCAGCGGGGCTGCCAGCGTGGGCGTTCACAACGCCACCAGGTATTTGGCGTGGATCGCATTAAGTACCCGATGAAACGCAAGAATTGGGCTCCGGGTGGGGGGAAGAAGGAGTTGCGCGGCGCCGATGAATGGGTACGTATTTCCTGGGACGAAGCCCTGGATATCGTGGCGAGTGAAATTAAACGCGTTAAAGCTGCTTATGGCAACACGGCTTTCTTCACACCCAGGGGTTCTAGCAAGCTCCTTAATCTCTATGGCGGGGAGACCGGTTCTTACGGCGTCACCTCGGATGGTTCCTGGCCTCTTGTCCAGAGTATGATGTCCGGCAACTTGTATAGCCCGAACGACCGGCTGGATTATCGCAACTCTAGATTAATCGTGCTCTGGGGTTCGGACCCGGCCTGGAGCAGCGCAGGAAACCCCAATTTCAATTATTTGCAAGCCAAAAAGGCTGGGGCCAAATTCATTCTCGTGGACCCGTTTTACAGCGCCACGGTTCAAAGCTTAGCCGATGAGTGGATCCCGGTGAGACCCTCTACCGATACTGCGCTCTTGCTCGGTATGGCCCACTACATGATCACTAACAACCTGCAAGACCAGGCCTTCCTGGATAAGTACACGGTTGGTTTTGACGGCGATCATCTCCCGAAAGGTGCCGATCCCAAAGGTAGCTTTAAAGATTACGTTCTGGGCACCTATGATCACACTCCCAAGACCCCAGAATGGGCTTCTGAGATTTGCGGAACACCCCCAGATGTGATTCGGAGCTTTGCACAAGAAATTGCTACCACCAAACCGATGATCTTCCAATCATCGTCCGCTGTGGCCCGCACTCATCTCGGCCAGCAGTTCTGCCAGGCGTTTCTGACAGTCGGTTGGATGACGGGCAACGTGGGTACTTCGGGGAGCAGCATTACCCATAGCTATCACAGCGGCGCCAGCTACGGCGGTGCTTCATTGGTCGCACCCGGATCACCCAAATTACCCAGTGTGCCGAACCCACTCTGCCCAAACGGAGATGGTTATGGCTGGGCTAGCCCTGAAAAGCCTGGTAGCCACCTCGTGGTTTACGAAGAGAGCTGGGATGCCATCCTGAATGGCGAATACACCTCTCTGAAAGGAACGATGGCCGAGGCGAATGCGAACGGTAAAATCCCTGTCGATATCCGTTTGCTGTACATCGTGCGCGATGGCAATGGCGGTAACTCGTTGAACCAGTCCGCCGGCATCCCCAAGGGTATTCAGGCCTTCCGGAAAGTGGATTTCATCGTAACCAACGATATCGTGCTCTCGACGGTATCCAAGTACGCCGATGTGGTCTTGCCCTCGACGACTCCCTGGGAGCAGGATCTGGGCGGTTTCTTGACCGGCAACCCTGAAATGGTGCTCTGGTACAACCAGGTCACCGAGCCGCTGTTCGAGGCTCGTGACGCCCAATGGATCGAGAGCCAACTGGCAACCCGCCTGGGCCTGGATCCGAATAAACTCTATCCCATTTCGCGGACTCAGCAGGGTTTCAACCAGTTGGTGGGCGCCAAGGTGATCAAAAACGACGGCTCCGGATACGAGCCCCTGGTGACGATCACAGCGGACGACATCCAGAAACTTGGCGTCAAAGGCAAACCGCAGCAAGGCCGGATCACCTTTGAAGAACTGAAGACCAAGGGTGTTTACCAGGTGAAACGCTACCCGGGCGACCCATTCGGATTTATCTCCGGCAAAGACTTCCGCGATGACCCGGCAGCTCACCCGGTTAAGACGGCCAGCGGCAAGTTGGAAATCTATTGCCAGGCCCTTTCGGATAAGATCGCTGCTTTCCGGCTCAGCACCTGCCCGCCGGTTGCCCAATACCGCAAACCGGTCGAGGGATATGAAGATACCTTCTCCGATTGGAACAAGAAAGTTAAAGGCGACTACCCCTTGCAGTTGGTCACCATCCACTATCCTCGCCGCAGCCATTCGGTATTCGACAATATCAGTAATTTGCGGCGTGCCTATCCCCAGGAAGTGACCATAAACAGCATCGATGCACAGGCCCGCGGCATTAAAAGCAATGATTTTGTCCTGGTTTCCAGCCGCTGGGGAAAAGTCCTGCGCCCGGTCGAGGTGTCCAACCGAGTTGTCCCCGGAGTGGTCATGATCGGCGAAGGTGCATGGGTCGAGATGGACGAAAACCTTGGCATCGATAAAGCGGGTGCAACGAATATGTTGAATGGTACTCACCCGACTGGCCAAGGCGAAGAACCCTGGAACTCCTGCAATATCCAGGTTGCTAAATGGACAGGTGCGCCATTACAAAACGACTACCAGTGGCCGCATCGAGTGCCAATCTCGGGAGCGTCGGACCCACTTTCCGATGATTGGCATTTAGAGCCTGATGTCATCATCCCTCTAAAGGAGGCGTAAATCATGGCGAAGCAGTTAGCTTTTCACATTGACAACTCAGCCTGTATTGGCTGTAAAGCCTGCCAGATCGCTTGCCAGGATAAGAACGAACTGCCGCCGCAAATCTTATGGCGTCGCGTTTTCCAATACGGAGGTGGCAACTGGGTATCTGATCCATCCATCCCCATACTTTACCGAGCCAATGGTGTTTACAGCTATTCGGTGTCGGTAGCCTGTATGCATTGCCAAAACCCGATCTGCGTAACTGTTTGCCCGACAAAGGCGATGCATAAACGCGACGATGGGGTCGTATTAGTCGATCAGACGAAATGTGTTGGCTGCCGATACTGCGAATGGGCCTGCCCCTACGGCGCCCCCCACTTCGATCAAACCAGCGGTGTCATGACCAAATGCACGTTTTGTGAAGATTTGTTGGCGCAAGGCGAAAACCCTGCCTGTGTCGATGCGTGTCCCATGCGCGCAATAGACTATGGCGAGTTAGAAGATTTGCGGCAAAAGTACGGCGACATCGATGCAATCGAGCCGCTGCCGTTAGATCGATACACACATCCGTCTGTTGTCATCACACCGAACAAACACGCGCAGCTAAGTGGCACTGGCACAGGCAAAATCCAGAACTTACTGGAGGAGTTGTAAAATGAACACCCGTGAGTGGGCTCTAATTGCCTTTACCATCTTAAACCAGATGGCGGTGGGCTCCTTCCTGGTCCTGGGCATTGTCCACGCCTACGCGATGCGCAAGAAGGGCATGCAGCAGGCCGACCAGCTCAGCGACATGGCCCTGGTCTCGATCGTTCCGGTCGTCGGCCTGGCGCTGATTGCCTCCCTGTTCCACCTGGGGAACCCGATCAACGCTCCGCGCGCCATCGCCAATCTTGGGACCTCCTGGCTGAGCCGCGAAATCCTGCTCGACCTGATCTTCGCCGCATTGGCATTGGTCTTCGCCTTCATGCAGTGGCGCAAGATTGGCTCGTTCAGCCTCCGCAACATCATCGCCTGGATCGCAGCCATCGAAGGCCTGGGCCTCATCTACGTCATGTCTAACGCCTACATGCTGGAAACCGAGCCCTCGTGGAATACCCTGGCGACGCCGGCGACCTTCTACGCGACGGCCTTCCTGCTCGGCTCGCTGGCCATGGGCGCGGCCTTCGTGGCCAACTATGCCTACGTCCAGAAACACAATCCGGGCTGCGCCAGCGAACAGTGCGAACTCATGCGGGATGCCGTGCGCGGGATCTCGATCTCTACCCTCGTCTTCCTGGGGGTCGAGTTCGTGACCCTGCCCCTCTACCTCGCCACGCTGTCCTCCGCCGGCCAGGCTGCCCAATCCAGCCTGCTGCTCACGATTGGCCCCTTCAGCACGGTATTCGTCCTGCGCCTGGTTCTCGGTTTCCTGGGCGCGGGCGTGTTCGGGATTTTCCTGTACCGCAACGCGGCCAGCGCCGGGCACGAGAAGACCCTGGGCTACCTGGTCTACGCGGCATTCGCCCTGGTGCTGGTGGCCGAAGTCCTCGGCCGGTTCCTCTTCTACGCGACCCGGGTCCGCATCGGAATCTAGAAACCGGTTCGAAGACCGGCAGCAGCTCGATAACGGTAGTTGACATGAGGTATTTTCCATCTGGAGCAGGACGATCAGTCCTGCTTCAGATGGGATGGAATGATCCAGATGGTAGATGAATGATAAGGAAGGTCGGATGAAATCGGTATTCAACACGGAAGATTGGACGGAGACTCTGACCGGAGAGAGTCTTCTGTTGGGTTTACTGGGGAAGATGCTCTACACGCCGCCCGGCCGGGAGTGGATGGAAGAGCTGATCCGCGGCGATCTGTTCAGCGAGCCGCCTTTTGGCGGGGACCAGCCCCTCGTGCAGCAGGGGCTGCAGACGCTGCAGGCCTGGTGCCTGGAGAACCAGAATGGGATCCCCGACCCGGCGCTGGCGGACCTACAGAACGATTACCTGCGCCTGTTCATTGGCCTGGAGAAAGTCCTTGCTCCGGCCTGGGAATCGGTGTATTTCAGTAAAGATCGCCTTATTTTCCAGGAGCAGACCCTGCAGGTGCGCCAGTGGTACGCGCGCTACGGGGTGGAGATCGAGCGCCTGCACAAAGAGCCGGACGACCACATCGGCCTGGAGCTGATCTTTGTGGCTCACCTGGCGCAGTGCGCGGTAGACCACCTGGCGCAAGCCGATCCCGCCGCTTTCGAGGCTGACCTGACGGCGCAGCGCCAGTTCCTGAGCGAGCACCTGCTGCGCTTCGCCCCGGCCTGGTATGCTCTGGTCGAGGAACATGCTTCCACTGACTTTTACCGCGGCCTGGGGCGCCTGATCTGGGGCGCACTGCAAGCCGCAGCCGATCTCCTGACGGTCGAAATCCCGATGGGAGCAGTGTATTGAACCTGTTCTCGGTTGCCGAATGGATCGCCTCTTTCGGGCAGACGGAGGTCCGCTACGACCCGCGCCGCTGCGTGGTGGCCAGCGACCGCTATGGAGAGTGCCAGGCGTGTATCCTGACCTGCCCAGCAGGCGCCATCAGCGCCGGCAAGCCGCCCGTCTTCCACGAAGAAAAGTGCGTCAACTGCGGCGCCTGCCAGGCGGCCTGCCCGAGCAGCGCTCTGCACGCTCCCGATCCCCTGGCTGCGATCTTCCAGCCGCCGCGGGCGAGCGTTTCTGGCGCGCTGGACCTCTTCTGCGCCCGCCTGCCCCAGGGCCAGGGTCTGGTTGGCCCGGCGCACAGCACCGGCTTTCGCGTGAAGGGCTGCCTGGCCTCGGTGAGCGCGGGCGCTTACGCGGCCCTCATTGCCCGGGGCTTCGAGCACGTCTGGGTGCGCACGGATGCCTGCCGCGGCTGTCCCTGGGAGCAGCTCACGGCGCAGATCGAGCGCCAGGTGGAGCGCGGGAACCAGCTGTTGGCATTCTGGGGGCTGGCTGGTTCGCTTTCCGTTCTGAGGGCGCTCGAGAAGGCGCCGCAGCGCCCGCTGTGGAACGCGGGGCCATCTCAAGCGGATCTCTCGCGGCGCGACCTGTTCCGGATGGCAGTCCGCCGCCCGGCGCCGGCGCCAGCGCCGGCGCCCCAACCGCGGGCGATAGAGAACGAAGACCTGTTGAGCCGCGACCGGGTATATCTCCTGCAGGCGGCGAGCCAGCTGCGCAGTTCTCTGGGCGACCCCACCGCTCGTCTGGAGGGGCTGGGTTTTGCCAGCCTGGCGCCCTCCGGCGCGTGTACCGCCTGCGGCGCCTGCGCGCGGGTTTGCCCCACCGGCGCGCTGCGCTTCACCGCCGCCCCCTCTGAGACCAGCTTCCAATTGAGCTTCCAGGCCGAAGCCTGCAACGGCTGTGCGGCCTGCCTGCGGGTATGCTCTCCGGCGGCAATCACCCTTGACCCCGCCCCGCAAGCGGCCGCCGTATTTTCTGCCCGCGACCCGGTTGTCTTGCACAGCGGCGCGCTGGCGCGCTGCGAGCGCTGCGGGATCCCCTTCGCCAGCCAGGATGGGCAGCACCTGTGCACGCTGTGCGCCTACCGCGCCGAGCACCCCTTTGGCTCGGTCCTGCCGCCCGGGTTCCAACGCCCCGCGCCGCAGGCCGGGAAGGAGTAGGGCGCATGATCACGGATATTAACCCCGCTACACTGGAGATCATCCGCAACCCGGCCCTGCGCGCGTATGCCGCGCGGTACCTGGAGATCTATCAGGATTTCATGCAGCAGGTGGAGACGACCGGGGTGGAAATCGCCGCACCGGAAGATGGCCAGGCAGGGCCGTCCATCGCTGAGCTGCAGCAGAAGGGCTTGCGCGTGCGCAACGACGGCAAGAGCCTATACGTCAACCGGATCTCGCCTGCCTGCCAGGCCTGCCAGACCGCCGCGGACAGCGCTACCTTTTTCATTTCCCTGCGCTGTCACCGCAGCTGCTTCTACTGCTTCAACCCCAACCAGGAAGACTACG
>JAJYJF010000030.1 GCA_021796375.1 Chloroflexota bacterium
CCAGGTGATCTGGCCCAAACTGATCCTGGCCATCTGGCTCCCCGCCCTCCCGGCGGCCAGCAGGCTGCTGCTGGTTGTGCCGGTGGTCCTTTCGCTTCTGCTGCTTGCCAAGCTGTTCCCGCGGGCACCCTGGCTGGGCAACTTTTCCATGGCCTTCCTGGTTGGCGCCGGTGCGGCTGCCATCATCGGCGGCGCCGTCCTGGGGACCCTCCTGCCGCAAGGCATCGCCGCAGCGAACCAGTTTGACCTGAAAACCGGCGCCGGCAGCCCGTTCGTACTCTTCCTGGACGCCATCATCACCCTGATCGGCACCCTTGGGACGCTGTTTTACTTCTATTTCAGCGCCCGACCCGGAGCGGACGGCGTGCCTCAGCGCAGCCGCCCGGTCGAGCTCGCCGCCCAGGTCGGCCAGGTCTTCATCGCCATCACGCTGGGGGCAGTTTTTGCCGGGGTGTATGCCAGCGCGCTGACCGCCCTCATCGAGCGCCTCCTTTCGATTTTCTCCATCTTCATCAGGTAGCCTCATGGCCCCTTCGAACAGCACCCCCGAATCCCTGCTGGCGGTTGACATTGGATCGGCCCATACCCGCGCCATGCTCTTCGATATCGCCGCGGACCGCTACATGTTCGTGGCCCAGGGACGCTCGCCCTCGACCGCCGCGGCCCCTTTCCGGGATATCAGCGAAGGGCTGCGCCTGGCCATCGAGGAGCTGCAAAAGATCACCGGCCGCGTCCTGATCGGCAAAGACGAGCGCCTGATCCTCCCTTCCCAACCGGACGGCTCCGGGGTGGACGCCCTGGTCTCGACCATTTCGGCCGGCCCGGCAGTTTCGATCGTCGCCGCTGGGCTGCTGGACGATCTCTCGCTCGAAAGCGCCCGGCGTCTGGCGGGCACCACCTACGCGCGCATCGCGGAAAGCATCGGCATCAATGACCGGCGCAAGACCGAGGTCCAAATCGACGCGATCATCCAGGCCAAGCCGGATGTGGTGATCGTAGCCGGGGGGATCGAGAGCGGCGCAACCCGCTCGATCGGGCGGATTCTCGAGGTCATCGGGCTGGCCTCTTACCTCATCCCGGCTGCCCGGCGCCCGGTGCTCCTCTACGCGGGCAACCAGCAGATGGCGCAGAAGGTGAAATCGCAGTTCGGGCAGATGCAGACGGTGCGGATCGCGCCGAACCTGCGCCCGGATTTCGACCACGAAGACCTTGGACCGGCGCACGCCAGCCTTTCCGAGATCGTCCAGAAGGTTCGCGCGGGGCAGATGGGCGGCGCGGCAGACCTGATCAGCCTCTCCAACGGGCATTCTTATCCGACCGCTACCGCCTTCGGGCGGATGATCCGCTTCCTGAGCAAGGTCTATGATTCAAACAAAGGGGTCCTGGGCGTCGACCTGGGGGCCACCTCCACGGTGATCGCCGCCGCAAACGACGGGAGGCTCTCCGTCTCCGTCCAGACCCCGCTCGGCATTGGCGAAGGGCTGGCAGGGATCACCGGAAAGGTCGATCCGCTCGAAATCCTCCAGTGGATGGCGGCGCCCGCTTCGCCGGATGATATTCTGGATTACCTCCATCAAAAAATCACCTGCCCGGGATCGCTGCCAACCAGCCCGGAGGAACAGGGGATCGAACAGGCGGTGGTCCGGGCCGTGCTGCGCCAGGCGCTGAAAAATCTGCCCGCCTCGACCGCCGGACTCCCGATCGCCCACGGCGACCGGCTGGCGACCCCATTCGAGCCGATCATCGCGGCGGGGGCCGCCCTGGCGGGAGCCCCCACCCCCAGCCAGTGCGCCTTGATGATCCTGGACGGCCTGCAGCCCATTGGGGTGACGACCCTGGTCGCCGATCCGAACAGCCTGGCGGCAGCCCTGGGAGCCGCCGCCAGATTGAACCCGGTCCTCCCCGTCCAGGTGCTCGAATCGGGCGCATTCCAGAACCTGGGCACGGTGATCTCGCCGGTGAGCGGCGCCCCGACCGGCGCCCCGATCCTGCATGCCCGCCTGGTCTACGCGGATGAAACCGAAACACAGCTGGACATCACCCAGGGCAGCCTGAACGCCCTGCCCCTCGAGCGCGGGAAGACGGCCCGGCTGTTCCTGGAGCCGATTGGGCGCACCGACCCGGGCATCGGGCGCTCCAGCCGCGGGGTCAAGATAACCGGCGGGGTCCTGGGCGTCATCATAGACGGCCGCGGCCGCCCCATCCGCCTTCCGGCAGATCACAGCCAGCGCCAGGAAACGCTGCAAAAATGGCTGTGGGCGATCAGCAGCTAGTCGAACCACCTTCCACCTCAAAATCCAGGCATATATCTTGCAACCTCTCCAGGGGTAAACACCATGCTGGCACCTATCATCCATTACCTTCCGCTTACCACCATCCGCAGGCAGCGCGTGCTGCCGGCCAACGGCCGCGTGCTCGTCCATGCCGGACAGAAAGTCTCCCCGACGGACGTCATCGCCGAGACCAGCCTGACCCCGCAGCACGCCCTTCTGGAGGTCTACCGCGCGCTGGGCCTGCTCCCGTCGCAGGTGGACCAGTATATCCAGGCGAAGATGGGCGACCGGGTGAATAAAGGGGATGTGATCGCCGGACCGGTGGGGGTACTCTCCCGGGTGGTCCACGCCCCGCAGGACGGAAAGATTGTTGCCATCGGCGAAGGCCAGGTCTTGATGGAGCTGGACAGCCCGGCCTACCAGCTGCGCGCGGGGCTGGCTGGAACGGTGGTCGACCTGGTCCCCGAGCGCGGCGCGGTCATCGAGACCACCGGCGTCCTCGTCCAGGGAGTGTGGGGCAACGACCAGGCGGATAAAAGCCTGCTCAGCGTGCTCAGCCACAGCCCGGAAGACGGCCTCACCGCCGCCCAGCTGGACGTCAGCCAGCGCGGAGCGGTGGTCCTCTCCGGGGTCTGCCCGAACGAGGCGGCGCTGCAGGCGGCAATCGATCTCCCCCTGCGCGGGCTGATCCTGGGCAGCATGCCTTCCCGGCTGATCCCTCTGGCCTTCAAAGCCCCCTTCCCGATCATCCTGATCGAGGGGTTTGGCCGCATGCCGATGAACCAGGTGGCTTACACGCTTCTCTCCACCAACGAGCAGCGCGAGGTCATCGTCAATTCCCTGGCCTGCGACCGCGCCAGCGGCCTCCGGCCCGAGGTAGTCATTCCCCTTCCGACCGGAAGCCCCATCCCACCCCCGCCCGAAACGGAAACCTTCGCCCCCGGGCAGACCGTCCTGATCCGCCGCGGTGGGAACGCGGGCCAGGCCGGCACGCTGGTCAGCGTCAAATCCGAAAAGACCCTTTTCCCCAGCGGTGTGCGCGCCTCCGCCGGTGTGGTCAACCTTGAAAATGGGGAGCACGTCACGATCCCCCTGGCGAACCTGGAAGTGATCGCGTAGCGAATATCACCCTCCGGTTCCCAACGCTCTGCCGAGGACATCATGCCTACCTACTACTACTCAGACACCCCTGATCTCACCGAAACCCCCGAACCCCAATCCGAAAGATCGGGGAACCGGACTTTTCTGACGCTGGTCGGGATATTAGGTGTCCTTCTCCTGGCTGCCCTGGTGTTCATGGCGGGTTACCTGGGCTTTTTCCGCGTGCACGTCCTGGCAGCATCCGGCGAGCCGGTCAGCAAGGAGGCCGGCCTGGCTATCCAATCTACCGCCACCTCGCTGGTCGCCACCCGCGATACGCTGCTTCTGGCGCTCACGCAGACCCCAACGGCACCGGCGCAGATCCCCCAGGTGAGCAGCCCGGCTGCCGCGCTGGCGCAGGCCGGAACCTCTGCTCCGACGGCGGCGCTTGCCCAGCCAACCGCCACCCTCGCGCTGCCCACCCTGCCGGCGGCCAGTCCCACCCCCGCCCCGGATCCGGCCGGCCTGATCGGCTACCCGGCCCCGCCGCCTGTCCAGCCGGCATCCGCCGGGCTGGATACGCCCGTCCCGACCCCTACCCTGCCCGCTGAACAGGCTCCCGCGACCGCAGAACCATCCCCGGTTTCCCCCACCGCGGCTTCCACCAGCCCTGCCGCCGGAGGAGCCGTCCAGCCCTCCTCGACACCCGTCCTCCCGGGCGTCCCCCCGACCCCCACGCTGGTTTCACCACCGCAGGCCGGCCAGTCCAAGACTGCCGCCCCGGTCTCGCCTCCCTCCGCGCAGGGCATCACCCCCGCGTCGCCGGCCAGCAGCTCGCTGGGGGATAGCGCCGCCACAGCCACCATCGCGGCGCTCCTGACCCAGGCCGCCGCGCCCGAAACCCCGGTGCCCACCCTCGTCCCGGCTTTCGAGACGCAAGCCCCCACCCCCATCCCTGCCACCGCGACGCAGGCCCCCACCCCGGTACCAGCTACCGCGACCCTGCCCCCCACCCCGGTACCGGCCACCGCGACCCAGGCCCCCACATCGCTGCCGGCCGCCGCGACCCAGGCCTCCACCCAGGCGCCGGCCCAGGCATCCACGGTCAGCGCCGCACAGGTTGCGACCAGTACCGCTCTGCCGGCTGCGACGATCGCCCCTTCGGCGACCCCCACCGCCCAGAGCATCCCGACGGCCGCCATTCTCCCCAGGACCGGCTTTGCCGACGAAGCCGGCATCCCCGGGCTGATGGGGCTGGCGCTCGCCATGCTGATCGTCATCGTGATCGCCCGCGGCCTGCGCACCAAGACGCATTAGCCCGATTGCCCGCTTCGATCTGATTCAACTGCCCGGGGTCCAACCCCCCCCCCCCGGGCTTTTTTGATGCTCGCCCGGCGCGGGATGCCGGCGGGATGCGCCTGGCGCGGACCAGCCAGCGACCGCCGCAGCGAACGGGAAGCGAAATTTATTTCCTGGGGGAAATCAGCCCTGAAAAGGGAAAAACCGGCCGGGGAGGCGCGGGATTAGCCGCCCTCTACCCGGGGAGCGCGTACAGCGGGACCAGCATTTCTTCCGCCGAGAGACCGCCGTGGCGGCCCAGCAGCCGGTTCTCCTTGTTCTGCCACCACAGGTAAGCCTGCCCGCGCGCCGCGGCCACCAGGTCCCCCACCCGGCTCGCGACCAGCGGGGAGGGCTCTCCCGGCCCAAAAAGCCCGCTGCGGATGGCCTCGGCGCTGGGGAGGAGGGCGAAATCCCCCGGCCAGGCCTGCTCGAAATACTTCCGGACAGCATCCGCTTTCCCCGGGCGCGGGTAGAGGTAAACCAGGCGGGTTTCGCCGGTCGGCTGGATGTGGAGCATCTCGGCCAGGCGCGGGTGGCTGCGCAGCTCGCGCTCCGGCGCCGGCGAGGTTTCGACCGCGCCGTGGTCGGCGGTCAGCAGGAAGAGCGTATCTTCCAGGCCCCGGTCCCCCAGGCGGTCGAAGAACAGCTGCTCCGCCGCCCGGCTGAACAGGGAAAACTCCGCCATCACCCGCTCATCTCGCGGACCAAATGCGTGGGAAAGGGTGTCCAGCTCCGGCCAGTACGCGTAAATGAACTGCGGCCCCGGGGGCTGCCGGGACAGCAGTTCTGCCAGGCTGATCCACAGGTCGGAGAACGAGCGGTAGGGGTAGAGACGGGCATTCCCCAGGTGCATGCTCGAGAGGCCGGAGCGGGCCAGCCCGATGGGGAGGAATGCGTGCGCGTCTGCCCCGTGCCGGGCGAGATGCACCCCGAGCGGGGTGGCCGGCATGAACTGCTCAGGGATAAAGCCGAACCGGTTGAGCCCGCTGACCTCGCCGGAGGCAGAAGCCGGCGACTGCGAGATCATATTCGCCACCACCCCGAACTCGCGCAGCCAGACCTCGTAGCCGAGAATCCCGTGCTGCAGCGGACCGGCGCCGGTCCACAGGCTGGTCAGCACCGTGGCGGTGGTGCTGGGCGCGAGGCTGGTGAGGGGCGCGAGAGCCGCCCGGGGCAGCCGCTGCTCCCAGACGGACCGCTGCTGCGCCAGGTAGCGCTGGAAGAAATCCAGGCCAAGCCCATCCACAACCAGGAGGACGATGCGCCGGTACCGGCTGGCGGAGGGCGGCAGGAGATCAGGGGCGAGCAGGGGCACGCCGGGCAGCGGCGCTCCCAGCAGCGCGCAGATGCTGGCAGTCAGGTTCAGCAGGGAACCGCCCGTGTAATCCGGGAGCACGAAGCCCTCACCAGGCTCCAGCCCGGGCAGCGCGTGCGCGCGGAGCCGGGGCAGCAGGCGGTCGACCAGATCGGGCATCGCAGGTCACCTCAGCGGCAGGGCCGCTTCCTGGTAATCCGGAGAGGGGACGAGCGAGCGGTATGCGCCTTCGTAGCGGTGGATGGTGAACTTCAGGCTGTGCTTCTGCACCCGCTCCAGGCTGGCCTGGCCGAGCCGCGGCCAATCCGGCCGCGAATCCAGCAGGGCGTTCATCGCCCGGGCGGCATCCTGGGCGTCTCCCGGGGCGAAGAGCATCCCATTCACGCCGCTGCCCACCAGCTCGGGGAGCGCCCGGGCATTGGCCGCCAGGATCGGCTTGCCGGACGCCATCGCCTCGAGGGTGGCGATGCTTTGCAGCTCTTCCGGGCTGGGCATGCAGAAGATATCCGCACTGTCCAGGAGCAAGGGAAGGTCGTCCGCCGGAATATAGCCGGTAAAAGTGACCCGATCCGAGATCCCCAGCCGGCGGGCCAGCGCGGCCAGCGCCCCGGCCTGGGAGCCGCGCCCGCCGATGGCCAGGCGGGCATCCGGGTGTTCCTGCTGCGCAAACGCGTGCAGCAGCAGGTCCAGCCGCTTTTCCCCCTCCAGGCGGCCGACGTAGATCAGCAGCGGCTTCCCGGCGTCCAGGTGAAAACGCGCCCGCACCTGGTCTCGGTCGATCTGTGGGCGCGGGGTGAAGCGTTCGGTATCCACCCCGCAGGAAATCGCCTGGATCGGTACCCGCACCGGCTGGCGGCGCAGGATTGCGGCGGCCGTCTCGGTCGGGGTGGTGATCGCGTCGATCCGGTTGTAGAGCGAGAGCATGATCCACCACAGGAAGCGGATCACCTGCGCGCGCTTGAGGGGGAGAAAACGGGGAACGTATGGCAGCAGGTTCTCGGGCAAAAAGTGGTTCGTGCCCATGATCGGCACGCCCTGGCGGCGAGCCTCCCGCACCACCTGCCAGGAAAGTGGATAATGATCCTGAATGTGGATGACGTCCGGCCGAAAATCGCGGATGATGCGCGGCAGCCCGGGGTCCCAGGGAGCGCTGATGAAAAGCTCGGGGTGAATCCAGGCGAAACCGAGGGTCGGGCGGCGGTAAACCAGAACGCCGTTGAGCCGCTCGACGGCGGGGGAGTTATGCTGCGAAGGCACCAGCGCGACCACCTCGTTGCCGGCCTGGGCCAGGCCCTCGGCGAGGTGAATCGTAAACACCGCCTGGCCGTTTGAACCAGGATAATAGGTCGATCCGGAGATCAGGATCCGCATGCTTGTTGGTCAACCTCGTGATGGCGGCAGTAAGCGCGCTACTGCTCAGAATTATCCGACCGGGAGCGGTGCCTCGAAACGTACTGGATGATGAGGACCACGAATAGCAGTGCGCTTCCCAGGGCAAAAAACTGCAGCCCGCGCTCCAGGGTGCGGATATATCGACCAAAATTATACCCCACGGCAACCAGCGACCCCGTCCAGATACATTCCGCCAGGAAGAGCACCCAGAACCAGCGGCGGATGGGGATCTTCGACAGGCCGGTTGCGATCAGGACGGGGATGACGAACCCGAGGGTGAGCTTGGCGATGAAAAGGATTTGCAGAACCCGCTTGTCGATCTCCTCCTGCAGGCGGGTAACCATGCTGGGCCGCAGCCCCACGTATTTGCCATAATGGGTCAGCCACTCGATATTCCCCAAATAGCCCAGCAGGTACCACAGGGTGTCTGAGGTCAGATTGCCGGCTGCGGCGCTAACAAACACCCACCCGGGTTTTAAATAGCCGGCCGAGGCTGCCACCGCTCCAACCAGCGTAGCTATGGGTCCTTCAACCATGACCAATGCCGCAATTGCCAGGTAAGCCCATGGTCCCAGGGAATGATCGATGCTGGGAAACGATGGCATACGCCAATTATACCAACCGCTTCGGTATGGTTCTATGCAGATCGGGGCCAAACGGCGGCAAATCGGGAGCGCTGGGAAGGTCGGGTTAGGGATATTCCCCATTGCTAGAAACCGGCCAGACGATTATATTTTGTCTAAATTGCGGGAAGAGAAGCATTGCGGTCACCTTGGATAATTTCTTATAATGGGTTCATCTAGAAGCCACTTCATAATACACGCTTGATCAACTCGATTATGGAAAAAATCAGGGTTCTGCTGGTAGACGACTATCCAATGATCCGGGCAGGCATCCGGAGCCTGCTGGCCGGGGAAGAGGACATCGAGGTCGTCGGCGAGGCAGCGGACGGCAACGAAGCCCTGGAGTACCTCAGCCTTATCCCGGTCGACATCCTGGTGCTGGATATCAAGATGCCCGGGATGGACGGGCTGCAGGTGACCCGGAACCTCAAGCAGAAGGAAACCCGGACGAAAATCCTCGCTTTGACGGCATACGGTGAAAAAGAGTTCATCCTGGCCATGTTCGATGCCGGGGTAGACGGCTATCTTCTCAAAGAAGAAGCCCCGGATACCATCATCGAAGCCGTGCGCAGCATCGCGCACGGCGGGCAGGGATGGTACAGCCGCAAGATCTCGGCCGCACTGACGGATTACATCAAGGGCAGCCACCAGAAAAAGCTCAGCCCTCGCGAGCACGAGGTGCTCGAGCTGGTCGTGGCCGGAAAGACCAACCAGGAGATCGCCTACAACCTGCGCATCAGCCAGAGCACGGTCGAGAAATGCATCTACAACATCTATGACAAACTGGGCGTCACTTCGCGGGTTGAGGCTGCAGTCCATGCCGTGCGCGACAACCTGATCTAGCCCCGGATCCGCGGCCGATCAGGAATCCTGGATCAGACCAATCAGGTTCCCATCCGCGTCTTTGACGGAGGCAACCTGCCTTCCGGGGGCGACATTCCGTACGGCTTGCACAACCGTTGCGCCGGAGTCCACCAGCAGCTGCAGGTCGCGCTGGATGTCGTCGACGTGGTAGTAGCCCGTCGCGCCCTCCCCCTGGCCCCCCGGCGTTAAACCGATATCCTGCCCCCCAACTTTATACCCGACATAATAGGCGGAGTCCGCGATCGGCTCGACTCCCAGCAGCTTCGTGAAGAGCGCCTTCGCCCTGGAAAGATCTTTGACCGGATAAAGAATTGTCTTGATTCCCTGGTTCATGATCATCCTCCTGTAATGTTAAGCCGCGGTTCAATCCGCTATTCATGAAAGCCAGGTCAGCCGCCTGCGGCCTCGAGATTTTGGATTCGGGGGGCGAGCGCCGGCCAGGACCCCACCAGTATATCTTGATTTGCCGGATCGAAGAACCTCGCCCCGGAGAATCCCGCTTTACTTGATCCCCAGTTGTTGCGGCGAGGTGGCATACTTGGGAGCCTGGACGATCACCTTGCTGAGATCTACCGATCCGAGGACGGCCTGGACCTGCTGCGGGCTGTACTGCGGGGTCTTCGCGAAGATCCACACCGGTGGGTGGTCGTAAACGCTGAAGGTTTCTTCGGCGGCAATCTGGCTGTAGTTGAACAGCGGCAGCGCCGGCGGGTGGCCCCAGGCGACCCGCCCCGCCAGGTCGGAAATATACAGCGGGCCGATCTTGAACGGCGCCTCGAAGTGAACGGCAAGCCGGTAGCCCAGCTGGCCGCCGAACAGCGCCCGATAGTATTCCATCGTCATCGGGTAAGTCAGTGGGATGCGGTCGGAAGCCCAGATCGCCCGCTGGCTGGAGAGGATCACGTAGTCGGCTTCATCCAGCGTCGCCTCCATCATGTCCCGTTTTTGGAGGCTGTCTGACCAGCGGATTTGCATATCGATCCCGGTGTATAGATCCCCGAACGGGTCGTAGCCGTCGATGGGCACGGGCAGCCCCTCATCCCAGGTCTCGTTGGAGATCACCGTACGTGAAACCCGCACGGCCCCGCCCAGAGCCCGGGCGATCAGAAAATACTGAACCCCCGGCTGCAGGGTCGCCCCGGAGATACTGGCCTGAACGGGCCCTCCGCGCGGGCTGTCCGCCCCTGCGAACGGGATCGCAAGGGTCGCCTGCGCCAGCGGAGACTCACCGAACGAATCCTGCGCGATCACCACCTGCAGGCGGGTGGGACTGGCGCCGTCGACGGCGGTCACGTGGGGGAGCATCACCCGGACCAGCGGTCCGGTCCGGTCAACGGTGAAATCGCGGATAAAATCCACGCCGGGGGTAATCACCTGCCCATCCGGCGCGCCGACCGGCTCGCCGCGCGGCCCGGTCAGGGTGTTGACCGTCAGCTCGAACGGCCCGGGCACGTTGTGGATGATCCAGCGCGAGGCCTGGATGCGGGTGTGCTCGTGCATATATACCGCCTGGACGAAGGCGTATGCGTAAGCCGCCGTCCCCACCACCACCAGGCCGGCTGCCAGGCCGGGGAGGACCCGCCGGCGCAGTCTCCCGTTCGCGGCGGCCCAACCCCACCAGGCGGCGAGGCCCCAGGCCGCGTAGAGCGCCAAAAACGGGTAGATGGGCAAAAAGTAGCGGATCGACGAGACCCAGCGGGTGCCCATAAACAGAAAATACCCGGTGATCCAGATGAGCGGCACCAGGTGCATGCGCCAGTTGCGCCGGCGGGCCACCTGCCAGACCGCGGCGGCCACCCCCGCCCAGGCCGCGGCGCCCAGCGGCAGCCCCAGCCCCCACAGGACCATATTCTCAAACGGGAAAAACAGCACCGGACGGTTGGCCCACTGCTCCTGAGGCGGCCCGCCGCCGATCCCGTTCGATTCTTGCGAGGCCTCGCGCATGTTCTCTAACCAGGTGGGGTTGATGTGCAGCGTGAGCAGGGTCGTGTTGCCCGTCTCGGCGCGGAAGCTCATCGGCTGGGTGAGCCGGAAGGTGATGAATGCCGCCAGGCCGGATACCACGAGCAGCAGGGCCGTATACAGCAAAACATCATCCAGGTCATGCCGGTAGTGCAGCCGCAGGTCGGCCGTGCTGACGAAGGCGGCCACGATCACCATCCCCGCCAGGGGCAGCAGGTTGATGCGCGAGGCCAGAGCCATGCCAAAAAAGACCCCGAAGAGGATGTACAGCCACCAGCCCCGCCGGACCGGGCGGTACCCGTCCGCTGCGGCATCCCCGGGGGCACTCCGGCGGACAAGCGCCGGCTCCTGGACGATCCGCACTGCGAAATACATGCTCAGCATGGTAAACAGGACAGCGAAATTATCGACCGTCATGAAGTGCGACTGCTGGATCTGCAAGACCGCCATGGAGGAGAGCGCCACGGCCAGCAGGGCCACCCGCGGCTTTACCAGCCGCCTGGCGATCAGGAAGAGCAGCATCAGGGAGAGCGTATCCGCCACGGCGGAGAGCCCGCGCCCCATGAGACGCAGCTCGTCGTAGCCGGTGTTGCCGGTCGCCTCGGCGGCCGCCCGCAGGATGATCTGCGGCCACTGGCCCCAGCGCATGCTGTTATCCGGGCCGCTGGCGATCTTCTGCCCGTTGATATCGTATTTGTCGTA
>JAJYJF010000031.1 GCA_021796375.1 Chloroflexota bacterium
CGCCGGGGTAGGCATGGCGCTCGCGGCGTTTGCCGGCCTGACCGCCAGCGCCCGGCTGCGGCAGGCGCTGCTCCGGCCGGGGGTCATCGCGGGCTGGAACGCACTCTTCGTGCTGGCGCTCGCGCTGACCCTGCGGGCGCAAACGGAGCATTTCCCGGCCGGCCCGCAGGCTTACCCGCTGGCCATACCGGCCGCGCCCGCCTGGATGGGGATCGCGCTGGCGGCGGCCTTGCTGCTCTTCCCGGTGATTCTCGTCGATGGACTGTTCTACATCCGCGAGATCCGCTGCCTGCGCCCGAGCGCGCGGCAGGCGGGCGCAGGGTTCAGCCTGGCGGGGCTCGTGATGCTCCTGCTCGTCTTCGGACAGGTGTTCACCACCGTCTACGACTACATCCCGGTGGTCGGGCCGCTCTTCCGCGACCGGTTCTGGCTGGTCTTCCTGGCAGGCGGGCTGGCACTGGCGCTCCCCCTGGCCCTGGTGGACTGGAAGCGCCAGGACCTGTCCGCACGTTTGGGCCGCTGGCCGCAGATCGGCCTCCCGGCGGCCGGGATCGCCGCGGCGGCGCTCGCCGCGCTGCTGGTGGCGGCGTTCGTCCCCAGCGCTCCGCATCCCTCCCCGGACGCGCGCCCGGAGCTCAGGGTCATCACCTACAACATCCAGCAGGGCTACAGCGCCGGCGGGCAGGAGAACGCGGCCGGGCAGCTGAGGGTGCTGCGCAGCGCGAACGCCGACATCATTGGCCTGGAGGAGTCGGATACCAGCCGCGTTTCGGGCGGGAATGACGATCTGGTCGGTTTCTTCGCCGGACAGCTCGGGATGTACGCTTACTACGGTCCGGACGTGGTCAAAGGCACCTTCGGGATCGCGCTGCTGTCGCGCTACCCGATCCAGAACGCGAGCACGTACTACATGTATTCGAGCGGGGAGCAAACCGCGGCCATCCATGCCCAAGTGGTCAAGGCCGGCCGGACCTTCAACATTTTCGTCACCCACCTGGGGAACGGCGGGCCGCTGGTGCAGCAGCAGCAGTTCCTGCAGGGCGCGGCGGGCCTGGAGAACGTGGTGGCCATGGGAGATTTTAATTTCTACCCGCGGGAAGACCCCTACCGCCTGACGGTGAAAAGCCTGCCGGATGCCTGGACGCTGCGCTGGCCTTCCGGCGCGGATGACGCCGGGCAGGGGATCGCCGATGAGATCGATCACATCTTCGTCTCGCCCGGCACGCGGGTCGGCGAAGCGCGCTACCTGACCGGCCCGGATTCCGACCACCCGGCGCTGATGGTGCAGGTGGAATGGTGATCGAAGAGCGCGGATCGCTGATTTGCTAGCAGGGGGCAGCACCCTGCCCCGGACGCCCGTTGAGGATCTGCCCGGGCGGCCCCAAGGAGGCGGAACGGCGGGGCGCCTTCCGGGAATGCCGCGCCCGCACCGCGGGTGGCGAACAGCCCGGCGAGCGCTTCCGGGAGCCCGGCCGCCAGCCGGCCGGGATGGCGGCGGCCCATCCCAGCAGAGGGGGTCGCTTTATTTATCCTCCGGGTTCGATTCGACGTAGCGGCGCAGGGACTCCAGGCGGTCGTCCCAGTAGCGCTCGTACTGCGCCACCCACTGCTGGATCTCGAGCAGCGGTCCGGCGCGGAGGCGGTAGCGCGACTCCCGGCCGGCTCGCTCCCGGCTGAGCAGCCCGGCCTCAACCAGGACGCGCAGGTGCTTGTTGACCGCCGTCCGGCTGATCGGGAAGTGCGCGGCAATCGCGGCGATAGACAGCTGCCGGCCGGCCAGCAGGTGGAGTATCTCCCGCCGGGTGGGGTCGGCAACCGCCTGGAAAGGATCGCGCAGCGGCTCGCAGGCCGTCATTATCCCTCTACGTACGCGTGCAGCTTCACCAGGTCTCCCCAGCCCTGCTCCATAAACCCGCGGATGGCCGGGTGAGGCTGGCCAAACTCGGTGGATTTCTCGGTATCCCAGCCGGAATGAACCAGGGTCAGCTCGGTTTTCCCGGCAGCCTCGCGCAGCTCGAAGGCCAGGGACCAGTCCTTCCCCCAGCTGAAGACGAGGCGGCGGAGCGGCTCGAGCACGGTGACCTTGCAGGGCGAATCCCCATACGGGCCGGTATGCAGGACGAACTCGCGGCCCAGGGCCGGCTCAAAGGTGTTCGGCATCCACCAGGAGGCCAGACCCTGGGAGGTGGCCACGGCGTCCCATACTTTCTGAAGAGGGGCATCGAGAAGAACGGTTTTACGGATATCGGGCAGCGGCGTCATCGGTTATCTCCACGGGATGATATGACACCTAAAGGTGTCATATCGAGTATACCCACCCCAGTGTCGGATGTCAATCCCGAGGGGCGTAAATTTTATGGTAGATTTTACAGCGATTGTCAAGCAAATAGATTTATAATCAAACTAATTGAGGATCCCTATCGAATTCTCATTTGCCCGGTACAAAAACAAGCTTTATTTCAAACATTACTTCCGGTAGATTCTGATCGCTGCCGAATGGTTTGATTAGGGCCAATCCCAGGCGAGCTTATCGGTTCGCATTCGGCATTAATGGGTTATGCAAACCGCGTTGGTCCGGCCGGCGAGGAATTTCTCGCTCAAAGCTGAGGTAGAACCAGCGCCATCGAGGCAACCGTGCGCGCAACGCCGAACGCACATCCACAGGACACGGAAGAACTCAACCGTCAGTTCCTTGAAAACGAGCTGCACGGGGTAGATTTACTTATCCGGAAACGCGTGGTCGCCTGGGAATCGGCGGGCCAGGACCCGGACGACGCTTTTCGCGGGCTGCGCATCCGTTCCGACGAGGCCCTTTCGATCGCGAGCCAGCCCCTGTGGGGCAGCTGGGGGACTTCCGGCGGTCTGACGCCGGACCTGGAGGAGCGGTTCTCCACCGAAGAACAGGCGGTCTCCGCGGAGCGGCAGGGCCTGCTCGAGCAGGCGCGCGAGCGGAGCATCCGTCTGAGGCTGCTCGCCCTGACCGGCGCGCTGGGCCTGAGCGCTTTCGAGTACGGCGCGTTCCTGGTTTGCCTGGCCGCCAGCCTGGACCTGCGCTACGAGCGGCTGTTCGGCTTCCTGCAGAATGACGTCACCCGCAAGTCCCCCGGGGTCAACCTGATCCTGGATCTCCTCCTCCCGCCGGGATCCGGGCGCCTGGTCTTCCTGGACTGCTTCCGGGAAGGCGCGCCGCTGCTCCGCCTGGGCCTGCTCAGGCCCGTACAGGATCCGCCGGCCGCCCGGCCCATTCTGAGCCGAGAATTTATGGCGGCGCCCGAGGTAGGGTCCTGGATCCTCGGCCAGTACGCTCCCGCGCCGGAGATCGCCGGGGGGGTGCGCCTGCTCCTGCCGCCGTTCACCGATCTCCCCCGGCTGGACGAGCGCACCTTCGCCTCCGTAGATTGGCCCTCCGCCCGCGGCGGTGGGGCCATCCTGGCCCTTTCCGGGCCGGACCCGCTGCGCCAGCTCTTCGCCGCCCAGCGGGCCGCGGAGCAGCTGGGGCAGCCCCTGCTCGTGATCGACCTGGCGGGCATCAAGACGGCCGCCGGGCCGGAGCCGGCCTGGCTGCGCCTGGCCCTGCGCGACAGCGCCCTGCTGGGCGCGGTCCCGCTGCTCGCCGGGTGGGATGCGCTGCTGGCGGCGGACGCCGCCCTCCAGGAGGCGGCGCTGCAGGAGCTTGCCTGGTTCCCCGGCCCGTTTCTCACCTCCAGCGCCGCGCCCTGGAATCCCCCGGGCGCGCGGCCCGTGCTGCGCTGGGAGTTTACCCTGCCATCCTTCGCCGAGCGCTGCGAGCTGTGGCGGCACTTCCTCGGCGCAGCCTGCCCTCTCTCCGAGGGCGAGCTCGAGCTGCTGGCCGGGCAGTTCATGCTCACCTCTGCCCAGGTCCAGGCCGCCGCACAGGAGGCCAGCCACCAGGCCGCGCAAGCCGGCCGGCCCCTGGCGGTAGCCGACCTGCTGGCGGCCACCCGCAAGCAGACCAGCCACCACCTGGACAGCCTGGCCTTAAGAATCAAGCCGCGCTACACCTGGCAGGATATCGTCCTGCCCGAGGAAGAGCTTGCCATCCTGCACGAGATCGTGGCGACCGTCCGGGGCAGGGTGCGCGTGCTGGATGAATGGGGGCTGGGCAAGAAGCTGGTCCCCAATCCGGGGATCGCCGTCCTCTTCGCCGGGCCGCCCGGGACGGGGAAGACGCTTTCGGCGCAGGTGATCGCCGCCGAGCTCTCCATGGACCTGTACCGGATCGACCTCTCCACGGTGGTCAGCAAGTACATCGGCGAGACCGAAAAGAACCTGGAGCGGATCTTCAGCCAGGCGGCCAACTCCAACACCATCCTGTTCTTCGACGAGGCGGATGCCATCTTCGGCAAGCGCTCGGACGTCAAAGACGCTCACGACCGCTATGCCAACATCGAGATCAGCTACCTGCTGCAGCGCATCGAGACTTATGACGGGGTAGCCATATTGGCATCAAACTTGCGATCTAACCTGGATGAGGCCTTCGTCCGCCGCTTGCAATTCATCGTGGATTTCCCCTTCCCGGACGAGACCCAGCGGCTGCGAATCTGGAAGGTGCTTTTCCCGCCCGGCATCCCGCAGCTGGAGCCGCTGGATTTCGAGAGCTTCGCCAGGCGCTTCAAGCTCTCCGGCGGGAACATCCGCAACGTGATCGTCAACGCCGCTTTCGCCGCGGCTTCCGACGACAGCGGGGTCTCGAACCGGCACCTGATGCACGCTGTGCGCCGCGAGCTGCAGAAGATGGGCCGCCTGATCAACGATAAAGAGCTATCGATATGATTTCTGAGATCGACACCGCCTTACGAGAACTGCTGCTGCGCGAGCTGCCTCTCCGCAAAGGAGAGGTGGAGATCTCTTTCGACCAGCCCAAGCGGCAGTGGTCCTCCCAGCTCAACCGGCCAACCCTGAACCTCTACCTGGTGGATATCAAGGAGAACCTGGAGTTCCGCGGGTCCGAGCAGCTCTCGCGCGAGAAAAACGAGGATGGGACGGTCACCATCCGGCGCAACCCGGTACGCATGGACCTGATCTACCTGATCACCGGCTGGACGCGCGAGATCCAAGACGAGCACCACCTGCTGTCGATCGCCATGCTCGCCCTGCTGCGCACGCCCTTCCTGCCCCAGGATCTGCTGCCCGAGGGATATAAAAACTCGAACCTCCCGGTGCGTATCGAGATCGCGCAGGCGGATGCCATCGCCAGCGTCACCGACCTGTGGAGCACGCTCGATAACGAGCTGCACCCGGGCCTGCGGCTGACCGTCACGCTGGCGGTCGACCCCTACAAGCCCGAGATCATCCGGCGGGTGCTGACCACCGAGTGGCGCTTCCTCCAGGCCGGCAGCGCGGAGCAGGACGGCCTCCCCGCCGGCGCCGACCAGATCGAGAAAGCCCCCGACCGGAACTTTTTCCTGATCAACGGGCGGGTGCTCAGCCAGAAATTTTCCCCAGCGGTGCTTACACTGGCGGTGAAAAACACCGGCCAGATCGTGCAACTCAACTCACAGGGCGAATACCACATAACCGGTCTTCAGGAGGGAGAATACACCATCGATGTACTTGCTGCCGATAGGGTCCTGAAAGAACTCAAAATTCATGTGCCATCAACGGACTATGACATACAGGTCTGAGTACCCCGTCAGAAGGAATTTGATCCCGGAAGTTTGCGGATACGGGGCACGTGGAAGCGGCGAACAAATTTCAAGCGCGGCTGGATGTCTCGCGCACATCCGGCTGCGCTTGAAGGGGAACGGAAGGGAGGAGCACCTATTGCACAACGCGGGGAAGCATCCATCTGTGATTTCTGCCGGAGCGGCATCATAAAACCAACCCATCGTCAAGAATAAGGAGCCTGAAATGCCAGAATATTTATCCCCAGGCGTTTACGTCGAAGAGGTCGACCGAGGACCAAAGCCGATCGAGGGCGTCGGGACAGCCATGGCCGTTTTTGTCGGCTTTACCGAAAAGGCTGAGTACGTCCGCGAGATCGACGGGGTGCCCGTGGTGGAGAACCTGCTCAACCGCGCGCAGCTCATCACCAACTGGACCCAGTACCGGGAGCGGTTCGGCGATTTCGTCCCCGGGGCCTACCTGCCCCATTCCGTGTACGGCTATTTCATGAACGGCGGGTCGCGCTGCTACGTGGTCAGCGTGCGCACCTTCCCCAAGGCAGCCACCGCGCTGCTGAACCGGGCTGGCAAGCCCGCGCTGTCCGTGCGCGCTCGGCTGGCCGGAACCGAAGGCGTCAACCTGCGCGTCCGCGTGGATAACGTCCCCGCGCTGGCGGCTGCCGCGCCCGCCAAGAAGGGCGAAAAAGCTGAGGGCGCGCCCGAGGCCGTTGAGCCCGAGATGGACGGCAAGGCCACCTTCGACCTGTACGTGGACCAGGCCCGGCCAAACAACGAGTGGAAGACCGCCGAGACCTTCAAGGGCGTCAAGCTGGAGGAGACAGTTCGCAACGGCCAGAAAGTGGTCGAAGTGCTGTTCCCGAACAACAAGTTCTCCCGCCTGGTCGACGTGGAAGTGGCCGGCGAGAACCTGCCGGCGGCGCAGGCGCTGCCGCGGGTGCAGGAGCAGCCGCTGGTGATCGACAAGCAGCTGCTGCCGCCGCCCTCCGCGGACGAGTTCAAGGGGGATGTCGTCAAGCGCAGCGGTGTGGAAGGGCTGGAGGTGCTGGATGACGCCACCATGGTGCTCGTCCCGGATCTGATGACCACCATGCCGGGCGAAAAGCTGAACCTGGACCTGGTCAAGGCAGTCCAGGGGATGATGATCGCGCACTGCGAGCACATGGGCGACCGGGTCGCCATCCTGGACGCGCCGCCCAACCTGACCCCGCAGGAGGTCAAGAACTGGCGGATGAACACGGCCGGCTACGACTCCAGCTACGCCGCCCTGTACTACCCCTGGATCACGGTGATGGACCCGGTGCTGAACAAGCCCATCCAGATCCCGCCGAGCGGCCACATGGCCGGCATCTGGGCGCGCAACGACAATACGCGCGGCGTCCACAAGGCCCCCGCCAACGAGGTCGTCCAGGGGGCGCTCTCCACGGTCTACCAGACCACCAAGGGCGAGCAGGATACGCTCAACCCCATCGGGGTGAACTGCATCCGGGCTTTCCCGGGGCGCGGGATCCGCGTCTGGGGCGCGCGCACGCTCTCCAGCAACCCGTCCTGGCGCTACATCAACGTCCGGCGCCTGTTCAACTACGTCGAGAAATCGATCGAGAACGGCACCCAGTGGGTGGTCTTCGAACCCAACGACCGCATGCTGTGGGGCCGGGTGCGCCGGGATGTCTCGAACTTCCTGACCATGGTCTGGCGAGATGGGGCGCTCTTCGGAAGCACGCCGGGGGAGGCATTTTACGTCAAATGCGACGACGAGCTCAACCCGCCCGCCTCGCGCGACCTGGGCCGCCTGATCATCGAGATTGGACTCGCACCGGTCAAACCGGCAGAGTTCGTCATCTTCCGCATCAGCCAGTGGGCTGGCCCGAACGCGGAATAGCCGCGGCAGCAATCAACCGATAAGGAGAAATAAAGATGGCAGACCGAGAAGATCCACTAGTAGCATTTCATTTTGGCCTGGAAGTGGCTGGAACGCTTTCGGGTCTGTTCACCCACGTCGGCGGGCTGGGGTCCGAAACGGAAGTCGTCGAGCACAAGGTGATCTCGGAGGGCAAGGTCGAAGCGGTTATGATGGTCCCCGGGCGGCTCAAATGGACGCCGATCACCCTCAAGCGCGGCGTGACCGGCAACCTGGACATCTGGGACTGGCGCCAGAAGGTGGTCGAAGGGAAGATGAAGGATGCCCGCAAGGCAGCCTCGATCATCGCCTACTCCGAGGATGGGACGGCGGTAGCCCGCTGGAACCTGACCAACGCCTGGCCCAGCAAAGTCACCGGCCCCGAGTTCGACTCGACGACCGGCAACATCATGTTCGAAGAGGTCACCATCGTCTTCGAAGGCGTGGTGCGCGTCAAACCGTAACGGTTTCACGCCGTCCATTACCGGGCCGCCGGGGTGATCTGGCGGCCCGGAGGAAGGGCCCGCCGCGGTTTTTTGCGGGAACGGGCCCTCCCTCGCGGCCGGCCCTCTCCGGGCGCCGAACCTGGGCTGCTCCAGGCCGCTGCTAACGATATCGCGATTCAGAAAGGTATCCACGATGAACCTGCAGACCGAGTTTGAGTTTGAGCTTCCCGTCGGCTTTGTCGACGATCAAGGCACGCTGCACAAGCATGGGACGATGCGCCTGGCCACCGCCATGGACGAAATCGCCCCGATGAGCGACATGCGCGTCAAAACCAACGAAGCCTACATGGTCATCGTCCTGCTGGCGCGGGTGGTCACCCGCCTGGGGACGCTGGATTCCATCCACACCGGCGTGATCGAGAAGCTTTTTGCCGCCGACCTGGCCTACCTGCAGACCTTTTACCAGCGCATCAACGAATCCGGAAAAACCCAATTCCCCTACACCTGCCCGCACTGCGGCAAGACCTTCGAGCTGGACCTGGCCGGCCTGGGGGGGGAATGAAAGGCTACCCTCTCAGCCAGATCTACGAGGAGGTAGCCTACATTGCCTATCATTTTCACTGGCCGCTGGATGAGATCCTGAACCTGGAGCACTTCCAGCGCCGGACGTGGGTGAAGGAAATTTCGAAGATCAATAAACGCTTGAACGCCGGCTGATGAAAACCACGAACCCACCCAGACGCTTCCCGTCCCCCCCAGCCCCGAAAAACCGGGCGCCGGGCGCCGGGCAGCCGGTTAAAGTCGACCTCCAGGAGCTGGCCAAAGAGATCTACGCCCTGATGAAAGAGGACCTGCGCCGCGAGCGGGAGCGGCAGGGAAGAGCATGACCCGCGCGGGGAGCAAAGCACATGAAGCTGATTGAGACCCCTACCACCGCCCAGTCGTCCAGCAGCACGAACGGGGCTGCTTCCCAATCGAGCGTGGATTCCGGCCCGATGTACCTGGCGCCCGCCTACATGTTTTATGTCAACCTGGGCAGCCTGCAGGTCGCCATGTTCACCGACTGCAGCGGGATCGGCGCCAAGCGCGGTTTTGAGACCATCCGCGAGGGAGGGGTCAACGACCACGCCCATATCCTGGCCGGCCCGATGGAGTACGCCACCGTCACCCTCAGACGCGGGCTCAGCCTCTCCAGCGTGCTGTGGGATTGGTTCGAGGCGGGCAAATTTGATTACGCCGTCCAGCGCTTGGACGTCACCATCTACCAGTACACCCCCGAGCTGATCGCAGCCAGCGGCGACGCCTCGGGCTCTGACCAGAAGGCCGGCGCGGTCAAAACCTGGAGCCTGGCGAGCGCCTTTCCGGTCAGCTGGAAGCTGGGCGACCTGAACTCGGCGAGCTCCGGCCTGGTGATCGAGACCCTGGAGCTGGCTCACGAAGGGATTACGCTGATTAAAGGATGACCCACGATCGCCGCTCGACCCCTGGTCTCGCGCTGCCGCTGATCCGCAGGAAAGTGGCCCGCATCCGCGCGCCGGTTCAGAATATCCGGCGCAGCCGCTGGACGCCCGCGCGGATGCGTTCGACCCAGCCGGAGAAGCTTTCCGCGGAGGTCATCGGGCGGCGGACCTCCTTCCAGACGATTTCCCGGCGGGCGCTGCCCGGCCGGGGTCAGCCCACCTGGCAGCCGATGGATCTGGTGCTGCCGGCGGGGGCTCCCGCTCCCGAGAGCAAGCCGTCCACGGCAGCCGCGCAGCAGAGCGCCAACAATTTGTTGAAGACACTGCTCGCCCGGCAGGGGAGCCAGGGCAGCCAGCCAGCGCCCTTCCCACCCGCGATGCCGGCGCCGGCCGCGCCGGTCAGGGAGGCGCCGCCAGCCTGGAAGCCGCCCGAACGCGGGGCGCGCGTTTTCCGCAAGGTTGAGGAAATCCACATCCAGCCCGCGCCGCTGGCCGGGCTTCCCGCCGAGCCGGCGCCCGCCCGTCCGGTTCGCCAGGCGGCGCCCCCCGCGGTCGAATCCGGGCGCGAAGAGCCCGCGCCCCCGCCGCAACCGCTGCCCGAGCGGCCCGCCGCGCGCCGCCGCGCCTGGAAGGAAGAGCTGCCCCCGGCAAAGCCCGCGCAAGACGAGCAGCCCGCCGCGCCGGAAACCGGGAGCGCCGAGCCTCTCCGCGCGCCGGAGTCCGGTCCGGCATTCGAGCCCTGGCTGGCAGAAGAAGGCGAAGAGGCCGCTGAGACGGTCGAATCCCCCGCGGAGAGCGTGCTCCCCGAGAGCGCGCCGCTGGCGGACGAGCCCCTGGAGAGCCCCCGGCCGGCGGCCGCCCCCCCCATCCCAGGGGTGGAAAGCCCTCTGGGAGAGGCCGCCGCCCCGGCGCCGGCAGCCACGAAGCCGGCCGCGGGCGCAGAGCCGCGCCTGACGACAGGCCCCGGGCCGCGGCCGGACTCCGCGGGAGGCATTCCTGCCTCCGCGCCGGCCGCCCCGCGCGCGCCATCGATGCCCGCCGCCGGCCTCCAGCGCCGGGCAGAGCCGCACGCGGAGCCCGAGGAAGCGCTCGCCGGCGCGGAGCTCGCACCGGCGCCCGGACCCCTCGCCGTCCGGCCTGGAGAGTCCGCGCCCGCCGGAGAAGCGCGGCCCGGGGGTGAAACCCCGCCGCCCGCCGCCGGACCCGGCATCCCCGCGCCCATGCCGGGATCGCCCGAGCCGGGCGAAGCCAGCCCCGCGGCCGGCCCGGCGCCCGCCGCGCCCTCCAGCCCAGCAGGCGTCCTGTGGCGCAAGCCCGCCCCCGCGCCTCCGGTGGAGCGGAACGAGCCGGGCCAACCCGCCGCCCTGCGGAGATCTCCAGCACAGGCTCCCATGCCGGCTTCCCCCCCGGCCGGCAGCGCGCCGGCTCCGGTCGAACCCCGGTCCCAGGCGGTGGGATCCAGCCCCTCGGAGGCTCCCGGCGCCGCAGCCCCGCAGCCGACGGAGGAAATCCCCTCTCCCGGGGATTCCGCCAACCGGCCGGATTCCGCGCCGGAGGAAGCTCTCGCACCGGAAGACCTGCCGGCCGCCCGCTTTTCCGCGGAGGCGGTCCCTCCGCCCGCGGATGCTTCCAGCCCAACCGGCGCCGCCCAGCCGGAGCTCCTCGCGCCGGCCTCCCCGCCCGGCGGGAAGCTGGCGGCCGCTCCCGCAGCCGGCGGCAGGGAGGTAGCGCCCCGGCTAAGCCCCGCCTCAGCGCTCGAAAGCGCGGAGGAAGCCCCCGCCAGACTCCCGGAAGCGCCCGCCCCGTCCGGCGCCCCGCAAGCTGGACCGCCGCTCGCCGAGGAAAGCCCGCGGGCCTTCCCCACGGCCGCCTCTTCTCCCGCCGCCCCGTCCGGGACGCCGGCTGGGGAGAGGGAGCGCGCCGACATCATTTCCGGGTCCCGCGCGCCCGCCGGGCCGAGCCCGGCCGGCAGCAGCC
>JAJYJF010000032.1 GCA_021796375.1 Chloroflexota bacterium
GTGATCATCGTCCCATTGAACCAACCGATAAAAACACCCACCCCGAGCAGGATTGCGATCGCCAGCCAGGGATTCATCTGGATGCCCAGGCCATTATCGGGCGGGCCGGGGCGTACCGTCAGCCAGGCTCCGAGCAGCGCGCATAGCGCCACCGTCGACTCGACAGACAGGTCGATATTCTTCGTAATCAAAACAAACGACTCGCCAATCACTACCAGGCCCAGAATCGCGGCCTCGAATAAGATGTTCAGCAGGTTCGCCAGGCTTGCATAGGCAGGCGACATGCTTGAAAAGAAAATTACCACCACAACGAGCATCACCCAGATTAAGTTATCCAGGACCGCCGGAATGTATTTACGCACATCCATGGAATGGCCAGCCTTTCCCTTTCAGTAGATATCCTGCACGCACCGATTAATCTCCGCTGACCGCTTCAGCCGAGGGCTTTTTCTCAAGCTTCGTTAGAGGAACCACCTGGGAAGAGATGTAGCGAATCTTTTGGGAGTCGATCAGCATCGCGATCAGGATGATCAGACCGCTGGCGATCTCAATCCAGAAGGTCGAAATACGCAGCAAGCTGAGCCCCGAGTTGATGGTGGAGAGCAGCAGCACGCCGCCAAAAGCGCCGAACATGCTACCGCGCCCACCGTTCAGGCTGATCCCGCCGATAACGCAGGCGGCCATGACCTCGAAGATATCGCCCTTGCCCATGTTCTGGACGATTACGCCGGACCGTCCGGCCAACATGAGACCTGCAACGGCAGCCAGAACACCACTGATCAGGTAGGCCTGGCGGATTCTCCGGTCAGGATCGATCCCGGCCGCCAGGGCTGCGTCCGGGCTGCCGCCCACCGCATACAGGCTGCGGCCAAAGGGGCGGAACTGCAAGATAATGTAACCGACGGCGAAAGCTATCACCATTGCGATGACGGCTACCGGTATCGGACCAAACGATGCTGCTCCAAGAAATTTAAATTCATCGGGAAGGCGCGCCATGGTATTCCCTGCGGTGATCGGCATCATCACGCCACGTACCATGAGCAGCATCGCCAGGGTAACAATGAAGTTATTCATCTTCAACCGGGTGATTAAAAACCCGTTGAACCACCCGATAGCCAGTCCGATCAGCAGGATGGCTACGATACCGATATAAGGGCTGAGCAGCAAACCGCCGCCGAATGTTGGCGCTCCCTTGGGCAAGATCAACCACGCCCCAAGCAGGGCACTGAGTCCCAGGGTCGATTCTGAGGACAGATCGAAATTGCCGGTGATGAGAACAAAGCTCTGGCCCACCACCAGGATCCCCAACACCGTCGAATGCAGCAGAATGTTCGTCAGATTCATCGGCATGAAGAAACGGTCGGAGAGAAGGGCGAACAGGAGGACGACCAGGAGCAGTAAGAACCAGATAAGGTTGTTGAGGATCCAGACAATTCTCTTTCGGTTGTTCATAAGGCCTCACGCTCTCCTTCAACCGCCATTAAGATTTTTTCCGCGGCAAAGTTCGGGTCGCCAACTTTGAATTCCGCGACAATTGCCCCGTTGTACATGACCAGGATGCGGTCGCAAACGTCCAGCATCTCGCGGATCTCTTCAGAGACAATCACGCTCGAGACGCCCTGCCTGGAGAGCTGGTCGATAATCTTCATGATCTCGACCTTGGCCTGCACATCCACCCCCTGGGTTGGCTCATCCAGGAACAGGACGCGCGGTTCGGCGGAGACCAGCTTGGCGAATACCACTTTCTGCTGGTTGCCGCCGCTCAGGAACTCGACTGGCTGGTTTACCGAAGGCGTCTTGATCCCAAGCTTCTCAACGAAGGAAAGGATGTGCTTCCGTTCTCGCCCGGTGTCGAGCAGGCCGAAGCGGCTGGTGAGCCGCTTCAGGATCGAGAAGGTCACGTTCTCGCCCACCGGGCGCATACCAACGATGCCCATCCCGTGCCGGTCGCGCGGAAGGTAAGCGACACCGGCATCAAGAGCCGCCTCCGGTTCATCAGGGTGATACGGCTTCCCATTCAGGACGACCTGCCCCTTGCCCAAAGGCTCCAAGCAGTACAATCCGCGGGCCAGGTTCGCCTTCCCACAGCCCTCCAGACCGGTGAGTCCGAGGACCTCCCCCTCGTGAATGACAAGATCGATATCTTGATAGAAACCTGGGCGGTTCAGCCCGTGGATCTCCAGGACCGTTTTTCCGGACCCGTTCCGCGATTCGCGGTGGAACTGCTCCACCCGTGTACCGCTGATCAGGCGAATGAGCTCGGCCTGGTCCAGGTTGGCGACTTTGTAATCGCCGACGATCTGGCCGTCGCGCATCACGGTCACCACTTCACACAGCTCGAATACCTCTTCGATGTAATGCGAGATATACACGAAAGCCACGCCCTGCTGGCTCTGCCGCCGGACGAAATCAAACAGCATGTTGACCTCGTCTTTGGGCAGGGGTGCGGTTGCTTCATCCAGAATAATGGTATGGGCATTTGCAAAAAGGGCTTTGGCAATTTCGATAATTTGCTTTTCCGCAACGGTCAGATCTTCAACCTTCCGCTCGACGTCTATCTCCAGACCCAGTGTATTCAGGCGCTTGCGAGCTTCGTCATTCAAGCGCTTCCAGGCCATGAAACCGCTTCCCCCGGTCAGGGGATTCCCCAGGAAGATATTCTCGGCAATCGAGAGCGCTGGAACGAGCTGCGAATGCTGATGGACAAATGCAATCCCCAGCTGGCGGGCGCGCTCGGTGGTCATCGGGTGGATCAGCTGGCCGTTGACGTAGATCTTGCCCTCTTCTGGCTGGTAAATGCCCGCCAGGACGTTCATGAGGGTGCTCTTCCCGGCCCCGTTCTTCCCAACCAGGGAGCGCAGCTCGCCGGGTTTCAGCTCAAAGTTAACGTGATCCAGAGCGCGCACGCCCGGGAACATTTTTACGATATCCTGCATCTGCACGACAAACGGGCTGTCTGAAGCAACCATAAGCTCCGCTCTTCTTTCCTACCAGCTCCCCCCGATGGATTCGGGGAGTTTCTAGGTCCTGCCCCGTGCCCGCACGAATTTCTAGGCACGGGGCAGGATTGTTAAATCATGGTGTTAACTGATCAGGGGTTGTGTTATTTCACAACGTAGTTCGCCCACAGGCCCGGGTTATCAGCGTTGGCCGCCGTAACCGCAGTTGTCGCCAGGAAGCACGTGGGGGTACCATCCGAATTCTTCTTAATCTGGGCCGGGGACCACAGGGCGCCTTCCTGGGTGAATTGACCCTCCTGGACAGGCTTTCCGTTCAATTCCTGATCGATGAAGTTGACGACCAGACCGAAGTCAGGAATAGGCTGGTTGGAGGATTCATCCGCCCATCCATCCTTGATGGCCTGAACGCCGGCAGGCGAGCCATCGACGGAGGTCAGGATAATGTGGCCTTTTTGGCCAACCTTGAAGAGCTTGTTGGCGGCCTTGAGCTCGGCCAGGGTACCGGAGATGTAAACCGCATCGGAGTGCATGTAGATCCCATCGAGGTCGGGGGTGGCGGTCAGGACTTCGCGGACTGCCTCGGCGCCCTTCTGGGCATCCCAGTTGCCAACCTTCTGGATGACCTTGATGTTGGGGAACTTGTCGACGATGTCATGGAATCCGTCGCGGCGCTTCTGACCAACATCCTGTCCCAGATCACCGGTGATCTCCAGGACGGTGCCCTTCTCAGAGCCGTATTTCGCCTTAAGGGCATCGACCATAGCCTGCCCGGCCTGCTGGCCAGCGAGGAAGTTGTCCGACTCGATCGTCATGTTGATGGCGCAGCCAGTCGGCGCACGGTCAATGGTGTAGAAGGGGATATTCGCGGCCTTCGCCTTGGCAGCGCCGGCGCAGATTGCAGCGCTATCCTGAGGGACGGCAACAATCGCGCTGACACCCTGGGCGATGAGCTGGTCAATGTCATCGTTCTGCTTCTGAGCATCGCCGTTGGAGTTCGTTACGGAAACCTGCCAGCCTTTCTTCTGAGCATAGCGGAGCAGTGTCTCCTGAATGTTGATCTGACCACCGACAAGACCCGGCGCAGCGTATCCGATGGTGATGACCTTCTTCCCGGGTACAGGCGTTGCCTGGACGACCACGGTGGATTGAACGACCTGGGTCTGGACCACGACCTGGGTCTGGACGACGACCTGTGGGGTGGCCGGCGCAGCAGGCGCGGCTGGCGCGCAGGCTGCCATAACCATCGACAGGACAACCACAAAAGCGATTAAGGTGAACCGAGTTTTCATGTGCTTTCTTTTCTCCTTCTTATATCTGATTAGGCAATGAAGCACGAGCCATGATTGGTCAAACGGTTACCAAAATCTCAATTCCCTTTTTCTCTCACCTCCTCTCATCCGGCCACGTGAATCATGGGGGTTATTAGGCCAGAACCAGCTGATGATGCGAATTAGAAACCGGTAAGGAACTGGACAGGTGCGCGGAGGGAAATTTCTATACCGCTAAATACTCCGCGGTTGATCAGGGGATAATAATTAGACCAAGGAAATCCTGAAGCCAGGAAAATAAACGTGAAAAAAGTAGAATGGATTGAAAACGGTGGAGAAAAATAACTGCACAATTTTTCACCAGTGCAATTATTTTCCTGCTCTTATTATACGAGATTATTTACTCGAGTCAATAAGAAATTCTCAACCTACAAAACGTTTGCGCAAAGGATTGCTTTATTGTAGCACGGAGCGGAATCGTTTTCAACAGAACTGCATCGCAGACTTCTGACGGGATACTTGATTCCCAACCGCAAGCGTTTTCTGACTCGGATAAATTTCCAATCTGGGACTGGGTTTTTAAAGAGCAAACTGCCTTTCGTCGGAGGTAAGCTGGTGCAAAATATCTTTCAGCGCGGGGTAGATTCGGAGGTAGAGCTGGTAGCGGGCTTCGTACAGGGTTTGCAGGCGTGGATCTGGTTTGCGCGGCCGGTCAAACTGCAGCGACTGCTCAACTGCCCCGGCTGCACTGTGGAAACAGCCGGCCGCCACCCCGCCCAAAACCGCAGCACCCCAGGAAGCTGCTTCTGTGATCCGCGGCGGCCGCACCATAACCCCGGTCACGTCCGCCTTGAGCTGCAGCCAGACTTCCGAGCGCGCCCCGCCGCCGATCGCGCGCAGCTCTTCGATCCGCACCCCGCCTTCCCTCAGCACCTCGAGGTTATTTCGCAGCTCGAAGGTCAAGCCTTCCAGGATGGCTTTGGCCACGTCTTCACGGGTGCTTGCAAACGTCAGGCCCAAAACGGCGCCCTTCGATTCCGTATCGAGCTGCGGCGTACCGCTGCCCGAAAAGTGCGGCAGGAGCAATAAAGGGGATGGATCCGGGGAGAGCTGGCCAAAAATCGCGTCATACGGATCAACCCCCTCTGCTTCAGCGCGCTGTACCGCTTCACCGCAGAATTCATCCCGGAACCAGCGCAGGACCAGCCCGCCGCTGTGATTCAGGGTCATCGCCAGGTACATCCCGGGGATGACGTGCGCGTATACGGAGATGTTGCCGCGTTCGAGCGGCGGGGTCAGCGCCGGCTGATCCAGGGCCACCTCGACCACCTCGGCGGTCCCGGTGGATACCATGCACAGCCCCGGGCGGACCAGGCCGACCCCCAGCGCGCCGCAGGCCTGGTCGTGCCCGCCGGTGGCGATCATCGGCCGGTTGGGGAAGCCAATCGCCCGCGCCAGATCCGGCAGCATCTCCCCGGCCGGGGTCCCGGAGGGCGCGACCGGTGCGAGGCGCCTTTCGTCCAGGCCAATCAGGTCAAGGAGCTCGCTCGACCACCCGCCAGCCGCCAGGTCGAACATCTGGGTTCGTGAGGCCAGGCAGGCGCTCGTCACCGGCTGCCCGGTCATCTTCTGAATCAGGAAATCTTCATACAGCAAGAAGTGGGTCGCCTGGCGCCAGATGTCGGGCTCGTGGCTCTGGATCCAGAGCAGCTTCGGCAGAGTGTTGATGGTGTGAAGGGGCATGCCGGTCTTCTGGAAAAGCGCTTCGGCGCCGACCTTCTCCCGCAGCCAGGCGTTTTCCGCATCGGTGCGGGTATCCATCCCGAGGATCGTCGGGCGCAGCGGGCGGCCAGCTCCGTCCACCGGGGTGACGGCTTCGCCCTGGCAGGAAAGCCCGATCGCCGCTACCGGCTCGCTTGGGCCTGCTTTTTGGTAGACCTCACGAAGACATTCCTGGGCGAGCAGCCAGACCCGCCCGGCATCCTGCTCCGCCCAGCCCGGATTGGGGATGTCCACCCGGTATTCCCGGCTGGCCCTCGCGAGCAGGCGGCCATCGCTCTCGAAAAGAGATGCCTTACAGCCGGTGGTGCCGATGTCCAGACCAATCAACTTCATGATCCGCTTCCCAGACGCCTATCCTGCGTGATGGTATACGTCCCAACCCAAGTAGGTCTCAAAGGCCTCAGCCAGCACGCCGGAAACCTGCGACGCATTCATCGCGCAGTGATGCTCGAAACCGTTGTTGCAGATATATTTCAGCAGGTGCTGCAGCTCAGGCACCTCGACCACCGCGCGGCTGCCAAACGTATCCAGCGGATCGTCGGTGAAGCGCCCCTCACCCACGTAGGTGCGGACCATGCCGTCTACGTCGTCTGTTGAGATGCGCGCGAAGCTTACAGGGCCCGCCGGGGTCCGCCCGGCAACCGCTCCGTAGGTATTCATCTCGCCCAGGGTCGTACCAAGGATCTCGGCGGTTTTCATCTCGATATCCGGCAGGAAGCTCTTCGCCCAATTGCCGCAGTGGAAGAAAACGCACTTGTTGGGGTCGTCTCCGTAGTTGTTGTTCCAATCCACCAGGGCGCTCGGGGTGCCGGAGGCCAGCTGCAGGGCATACATGGATGCCACGCCGGTGATGTCGGTCTCACAGGCAGAGGGCAGCAGCTCATTGCTCATCATGCTCATCAGGGTGCAGGCGTTGACGCCGTAATTGACCTGGATCGAGTTCCAGCACTGCAGCGCGGTGGCCTTCAGGTCGTTAGCTGCCATCCAATCGGAAATGACGATCCCGAGCTTGGCCATGCGCGTCAGCGACCCGCCCGGCACGCCTTCGGTCTTGGTATAGCCCTTGATCTCGGCCAGCTTCGCCTTTACACGCGGGTCGTCATCCGCGATCCGGTTTGCCCCGCCGATCACCTCCGATAGATCCACCGAGGAGACGCTGATCCCGGAAGCCTGCAGCAGTTTTTCGCTGAAGCGGACGGTATTGAAGTTGTTCGGCCGGGCGCCAATCACCCCCAGGCGCGCGCTGCGCATGCCCTTGACCACCCGGCAAACCCCGACAAACTTTTTCAGGTCGGCCCGGAAGCTGTCGGAAGATGGATGGACGGTGTGCAGGCTGGTTAGCGAGAAGGGATATCCATACTGCCGCAGGTTGTTGCAGACCGATATCTTGCCGCAGAAAGCATCTCGGCGGCGTTCCAGGTTAAATTGAGCCAGATCGTCCGGGTAGCCCTGAACCAGGATGGGAACATCTAATCCGGAGAGTTTGATCGTATCGGCCACGCCCTTTTCATCCCCAAAGTTAGGGAGCACCACCAGCACGCCATCGATCCGGTCGCGGTTCTGGCGAAACAGCTCTGCGCACCGCTTGGCGTGGGCGTAGGTCTCCACCGATCCAAGCTTGGTATCGGTATCGCTCAGGATGACCGGTTCGATATCCATTTCCTTGAAAAGCGCCAGAATATCCTGCCGACCTTCGGTGACCAGACGATCTGGAAAGAAATCCCGGTTGCCAACAATCACTCCCAGCGTGGTTCGTGTCATGATCTTGCTCCTCCTCTAAATGAATCAATAGCGTTGGGTCATTCGTTCGCCAGGACATCCACCGCCGCCAGCAGCTCAGGCTCCATAATTTCGCCTTTGAACCAGGCTTCCTGAAGGTTGCGTAGCTGCAGGATGGTGGAAGGCTTCATGTCGACATCCTCCCAGGTGATCGGGCTGTCGATCTTTACCGGGCGGATCACCCGCGCGCCCTTGGCCAGCCCGGCCGGCAGCAGGCGTTCGGCCTTTGCCACCTCGTAGGTATCGATCAGGCTGTAGTAGCAGGTGCCCCCGATTCCATCCAGCACTTCGCCGGGCTGCAGATCACGCTTGGCCACGGCGAACACCTCCGAGGTCAGCCTGTCGCGCGGGACCATATTGGACTTACCCCGGATCGCCATCAGCGCGCAGGTGAGGGGCACTTCGATCGAGCACAGGTGGTAGGGGCGGAAGAGCGTGTAGTAGGGGCCGTTGCCCATATCTCGCAGGACCATCGCCTGGCGCAAGCGGGGATGATCGGTTCGCACGATGGCAAAAACTCCCGGCGCCACGCGCCCGACGCCGAAATCGACCACGCCCATCTTCTCCAGCACACCGCCATCCTTTTTCAGGGCGAAAGTCTGATTCAGGTGGTCCCGGTCCGTTTCCGGTCCATGCATTCCGCGGCAGTCAGGGACGAGGCCGGTAGCGTTCGAGACGGCCGCCATCTCGATCATGGTCTTGGACCCGTCTACGAACTCGATCAGCATGCTGGGGGTGAGCCCGCGCCGGGCAGCTTCCTTCATCACCGCCGGGTCGGTAGGGGTGGCGTGCCGGTCCAGGGGGTTATTCTTGCCCTTGCCCAGCGCCACGATGGTGAAGCCCAGCGAATCGGCAAAATCGTACAACTCCTTGCAAGCCGCCGGTTCATCCCCGGCCGCCAGCGCGTACTGCACGCCTTTCTGCCGGGCATACCAGTACAGGATCGGGCCTACGGTAATATCCGTCTCGACGTTCATCATCGAGATGTGATGACCAGCGCGGGCCGACCGCAGAGCAGCCCGGGATCCGATCTCCGGAACACCAGTAGCCTCGAGCATCACGTCGATATTCTTCATGTCGGTGATGATCCGGTAATCTCGCGCCGCCGCGCGCTTTCCGGCAGCGATGGCCGCATCCGCTTCCGCGGCCGAGGAAACCGAAACCACTTCCTCTTCGACTTGGCCGATCTCGAAGGCTTCTCGCGCTCGCTCGAAATCGATATCCGCGGTCACGACCACCTCGATACCTTTCATCATGCGGGTTTCCGCGACCACGTCGGTACCCATCTGCCCGGCGCCGATCAGGCCGATGCGCACGGGATCTCCTGAAGCGGCCCGTTCTGCAAGTTCGTCATTCAATCCAATCATCGCTGCTTTCCTCTTGGTTCTATGATTGCACGATCACCTTCAAGGCCTGGCCGTTGGAGGCGGCCTGAAACGCTTCGTTGATCTGCTCGAGGGGAAGCGTGTGCGTGATCAACCGGTCGGCAGGGATCACCCCCTGGCTGAGCAAGCGCAGGGCTTTTTCATGATCGGTCGGATGGTAAGAAAATGCCCCCACCACCACGATCTCCCCGTAGTGGATCCGGTTGCTGTCCAGCGTGGTCTGCGGGTTGGCCTTCGGCAGCCCCCCAAACAGCATCACCCGCCCCGCCTTGCGCACCGCTTGCACCGCCTGTGCCTGGGTGGCGGCCACCGGGTTGGCGCACACCACGATGTCCGCTCCCAGCCCGCCCGTCCATTCCCGTACCCTCCCCACCACGTCTTCCTGAGAGGGGTCGATGACCAGATCCGGGGCAAACTCCCTGGCCATTTCACGCCGCACCGCGCTCGGCTCGGAGAGGATCACCCGCGCCCCGCGCAGCTTGGCGATGACGATATGCAGGCAGCCGATCGGCCCGGCGCCAAGCACCAGCACCACCTCGGAGAGGCTGGTCCCGGCTTTGGCGTGCGAGGCGATCACCGAGCTCATCGGCTCGGCCAGGGAAGCCTGGGCAAAGGAAATCCCGTCCGGCATGGGGTGGATGACGCCGTTGGTGAGCATCTCCCCGGTGAGAACCATCTTCTCGGTAAAGCCCCCCGAGTACCCGGGGTGGATGCCGATCGAGTGCAGCCGGTCGCACAGGTTGTACATCCCTCGCTGGCAGTAGTAACACTCCCCGCAGTGCACGTCCGGGGCGACCGCCAGGCGGTCCCCCACCCGATAGCCCCTCAACCGCGAGCCGACTGCCTCCACTACCCCGCCAATCTCATGCCCCGGCACGAGATCTTCAGCCCCCGGGTACGGCCCCTCCCGCCAGCGGCGCAGATCAGAACCGCACACCCCGCAGGTCTGAACCCGTAACAGCAGCCCGTCGTCCGGGACGGCCGGCACGGGCACCTCGCGCACCTCAAACTGGCAAACTCCGGTGAGAAATGCTGCTTTCATGCGGTTCCTCCTGACCTCGCCCGCTCATCCGCCAGCCTGATCCCCACGGCCCCGCCCGGATGGGTTTCGCCAAAGGACTCTTTCGAGTATCCGCGCAGCTGGAGCATGACGACGCACAGCGCGTCGCAGTAGGCGCTGTTGACCAGCGAGCTGCCGGTGGCGATCATTCCATAGGGGTCCACGTCCGCGGGAGCCTGGACTTTGAGGATGACGTCGCTCAATTGGGCGAGGGTTGAGTTAGGTTTCTCGGTGATGGCGATCAGGCGCGCACCGCGTTTTCTGGCCACCCGGGCGAGTTGGTTGATCTCAGTCGTCTCACCACCTTTGGAGATGGCGATCAAAACATCCCGCCCGGTAACCGCTCCCGAAAGGCCGTGCTGCGTGTCACCGGGGTGGATGAACAAGGAGGGCGTGCCGCAGCAGGAAAGCAAGTGCGCCAGCCGTGCGCCCACCGCATGGGAAGTGCCCGAGCCCGCCACGAGAACGTGTCCCTGGCAGGCGAGCAGAAGGTTCGCGGCCTCCACCAGCGTCCCATCCAGCTGGCCGACCAGGGAGAGGACCGCGCTGCTCTCTTTCTCAATAACCGATTTAGCTAAGGATAAAATTTCATCCGGTGTCATATCAAGGAACCTGTTTTTCTGCTGCGTTCAAGGCTCCAGCTCAAGTAATTTTTGAGCGGTCACCTGGTCGGTAATCAGAGAGTTCACCAACCTTCCCCGGAGAGCGGCAGCCAGCACATTCACTTTTTCTGGCCCCCCGGCGACCCCTACCACGCGGTCCACATGCGAAAGCTGCTCCAGGGTGATCCCGATCACCCGGTCATCCACGTTGGACCGCACTGTCTGGCCGCGATCATCAAAAAAGCGCAGCGCGATATCCCCAACAGCGCCGCTCCGGGTAAGCTGTGTCATTTCCTCCTGGGAAACGATGGAACCATCCCGCAGGATCACAGAATCAGCCGTTGGCGATCCAATTCCGACCACGGCGATGGTGATTTGAGCAAACATATTTAATGCCGTCTGGACGTGGCTGTCGGAGAGCAGCACGCCTTTTATCTGCTCGCTATCGACAATTCCAGGCGC
>JAJYJF010000033.1 GCA_021796375.1 Chloroflexota bacterium
CGGTGTTCAGCCGGCGTAGAGAAGCTTCGCAGGCCTGGATGATGTGGGCTCGCGATAAGCCGATGTCGTTGGCGCCCGGGCCCATGCGGTTGAATACCTTCGTCGCCAGCAGAATCTGGTCCCGGTACCCCTGGATCGCCTTGCCCAGCATTTCTTCAGAACCGCCGTCCGAGTAAGCGTCAGCGCTATCGAACAGGTTCACCCCGGCTTCCAGGCAGACCTCGATCATCCGGCGCGCAACCTTGACATCGGTGATATCGCCCAGCTTGCGGAAGTAATCGTCGCGCGGGCCGAATGTCGTCGTACCGTATGAAATCGCCGAAACTTGCAGGCCAAACTGCCCCAGAAATCTCATTTCCATAAGCGCCTCTCTGGTGATTTTCTAGTTACGGCAAGGATTCGCCGCGGCCGGCGGTAAACAACCGGTACCACTCCTCGCGGTCCAGCTCCACGTCATCCGCCAGGCAGGCGGCGGCGATCCGGCCTGGGTCGCGCGTGCCGATTACCGCCTGGATATGCGCCGGGAGGCGCAAGATCCAGGCGACGAGGATCGCCTCGGGGGCCACGTTCCTCTGGCGGGCCATCTCCGCCACCAGTGCGGCGGTCCGGGTTATGCGCTCGTCCGGCTGTTCCGGCATTTTCCCGGTCAGATGCCCCCAGGCCAGCGATCCCCACGACTGCAGGCTGATATTATGCTCCCGGCAGTATTCCAGGGTGCCCAGGTTGCGCGCCAGGCGCGGGTTATCCTGGTTAAACGTGATGCCTTCATCAATTAAAAAGGTGTGGATGAGGTTGAAGGCTACCTGGTTGGCGACGATCCGCTGGCGCAGGTATTTTTGCAGCAGCGAGATCTGAGCAGCGGTGTGGTTGCTCACCCCGAACCAGCGGACCTTACCGGCCTGGTGCAGCTCGTCGAAAGCGCGCGCCACCTCTTCGGGCTCAACAAGTGGGTCCGGGCGGTGGAGCAGGAGCACGTCTAGATAATCGGTCTGAAGGCGGCGCAGGCTGCCCTCCACCGAGCGGACGATATGCTCGTAGCTGAAGTCAAACCGGTGAGGCGAGGTGGCATCCGGCTCACCGCCCCAGCGAATGCCGCACTTCGATTGCAGGTAAATATCCCCGCGCAGGTGGGGAGCTTGCTGCCAGATCTCTGAAAATACCTCTTCCGATTTCCCCATGGTGTAGATATCGGCGTGGTCGAAAAAGTTGATCCCCTGGTCGAGCGCAGCCCGGATGCTCCTCGCCGCCTCACGGCGGGTCCGCTCTTGGATGGGAGTGTAATCCCAGGCGCCGCCCAGCGGCATGCAGCCGTAGGCAATGCGGGTAACCTGCAAATCCGACGAACCAAGCTGCTGAAGCTTCATGGTTTTCTCCGGGATTTCAATGATTGAATGCGATTATAGTCCAGGCGGGCAAGCCCGCGGGAAAATTCCGGCTGCCATCTGGTCGCGAGAGGCAGATCAGCGTACAATCCCAGGGTCTTCCCGGTCTTTAGATGGGTAGGATCATCACCGCAGAACGTCGAAAGGAGAGCAGGATGGAGCTACTTGCCAATAAAGTTGCGTTGATTACCGGCGCCTCCCGCGGAATTGGGAAAGCGATCGCCGAGGCCTTCGTGGAACACGGAGCATGCGTGCTGATCGGGGACATCACCCCGGAGATATTCGTGGTTGGGGATGCGCTTTATCAGACTGCAAACGGGCGCGCCCGGGCAGTCAGGTTGGATGTCACCAGCGCCGAGCAAGCCCAGGCAGCCGTCGACGCAGCCGTGCGCGAGTTCGGCTGCCTGGATGTACTGGTGAACAACGCCGGGATCCACCGGCCACACCCCTTCCTGGAGTTCCCGCTGGCCGAGATGGAGCTGGTATTCCGGGTCAACTTCTACGGTTCGTTCCTATGCGGCCAGGCGGCTGCCCGGCAGATGGTGAAGCAGGGGAATGGCGGCTGTATTATCAACATGTCGTCCGCTTCAGGGAAAAAACCGGATGAGGGCGGCAGTGCTTACAACTCCTCGAAATCCGCCATCATCAGCCTGACCCGGATCGAGGCTTTGGAGCTGGGCAAGTACCAGATCCGGGCAAACGCAATCCTCCCGGGCGCCACCGATACCGAGATGCTGCGCGACGTGTTTACCCAGGTCCCGGGTCTCAAACAGCTGCTGGAAGAGCGCACCCCGCTGGGGAAGATGGCTGCTCCGCGCGACCAGGCCAATGCGGCGGTCTTTCTGGCTTCTGACCTGGCCAGTCACATTACCGGCGAGCAGCTGGTCGTCTCTGGCGGAGAGTTCATGGAGACATAGTGCAGCACGCTCAACGCCCTTTTTTAGATTGACTTCACCCCGGTGGTCTGCTATAATCTAAAAACCTTTGCGCAAACGTTTTTCTCAACTGAATATCCCTCGTTCCAACCCATACTCCCATGAATCCTGGATTCGCTCGAGAACCGAACAACACAGCAGTTACCATTCAGGATGTCGCTGATCTGGCAGGAGTATCCATCACGACTGTATCGCATGTGATCAATGGAACCCGCTTCGTCAGCGAAGATCTCACCCAGCGCGTTCTGCAGGCAATGGACCAGTTGGGTTATAAGCCCAACCTGCTTGCCCGGGGGCTCCGCTCGGGGCGCACGCGCACCCTGGGATTGGTCGTCCCGGATATGGCAAATCTGTTTTTCGCCGAGATCTCACGGGCGATCGAGGAAATCGCCTTCAACCGGGGATACAGCCTGATCATCTGCAACAGTGCCGACAACCCTGAGAAGGAGAAAACCTACCTGGGGGTCCTGCTGGCCAAGCAGGTCGAAGGGATAATCTTTATCTCGGCCGGATCGTCGGAAGATATCCTCAATGAGCTGGAGCGCTGCGGTGTGCCTCTGGTTTATGCGGACCGTGAAATTCCATCCCAACTCGCCGACGTCGTGCTGCTGGACAACGAATTCGGCGGATACCTGGCTACCAACCACCTGATCCAGCTCGGTCACCGGCAAATTGCCTGCATCAGCGGGCCTTCTGGGCTTACCCCCAGCGCCGACCGGGTTGCCGGCTACCGGCGTGCTTTGGTGGAGGCCGGCCTGCCGGTCTGTCCCGAATACATCGTCAGCGGTGATTTCCACTACCATTCCGGTGAGATTGGGATGCTACACCTGCTCGACCTGGAGGACCCACCGGATGCGGTATTTATCAGCAACGACATGATGGCCTTCGGCAGCATCCGCGCCGTTCGCTCGCGCAACCTGCGGCTGCCGGAACAGATCTCAATCGTTGGTTTTGACGATATTATTTTGGCGCAAGCTTCTTCACCGGCGCTGACCACCATCGCTCAGCCGATCCAGCAAATGGCGGAGAAGGTCATCGAGCTCTTGTTCATGCGAATGCACTCAAACTCCGCGGGGATGGAGCGCCAGCGCGTGATCTTAAAACCAGAGCTCATCATCCGAGATTCAACCCGCGCGCTGATCCAACAACCTGAGAGGACAAGATGAAAAAACAGGGCATACTCAACCAGGAGCTATCAAATGTTGTGGCAGGGATGGGGCACATGGACATGCTGGTGGTGGGCGATGCCGGTCTGCCCATTCCACCCGGGGTCAAACGCATCGACCTGGCGCTTTCCCCCGGGGTACCCGGCTTCCTGCAGGCCGTCCAGGCGATCAGCGAAGAGCTTAAAATCCAGCAGCTGATGGTAGCGCGCGAGACCTTCGCAGTAAGCCCCGAAATCGGTGCAAAGCTCAAGGCCATTTTCCCGGGCGTCGACCTGGTTGAAATCAGCCACGCAGAGCTTAAGGAGATTTCAGCAAAAGCCAGGGCAGTCGTCCGCACTGGAGAATTTACCCCGTACGCCAATGTGATCCTGGTGTCAGGGGTGGTTTTTTAAGCGGGTTCGGGCCATTCGTCTGCGTCGACGTTCGTGCTCCAATTCTTAAACCGATCTACCAGAACAAGCTCTATTCAGGCTCTACGATTTCATAGAAGGAGAGAGGAACATCGTATGGAAAAGAAGCTTAGGGTAGGCGTCGTTGGGTGCGGGCAGATCGCTCAAATCGCACACATCCCCTACATCATGGAACTGCCGAATCTGGAGCTCGCCGCCGTATGCGATATTTCCCCGAAGGCGGTCGAATCGGTTGCACGCCAGTACGGAATCAGCCAGTACTTCACCGATTATCATGACCTGGTGAACCTGCCCGGGCTGGATGTGGTCTGCATCAGCAACAAAGACCACGCCCCGGTGGCGGTCGCCGCAATGAATGCCGGGAAACACGTCATCACCGAGAAGCCGATGGCGTTCAACCTCGAGGAGTGCGACCAGATGATCGCGGCGGCGAAAACCAATCACGTCAAGCTGATGGTCGCGTACATGAAACGCTACGACCCGGCTTACGAATGGGCGCTGTCAAAGTTCAAGGATATCGAGAATCTGCGCCTCATCCGCGTACACGACTTCGGCGGCACCTACACCATCAACTCGAAGATCTATGATTTGTTTGTCGGGGATGATGTCCCGCGCGAGGCAATCCAGAAGCTGCAGGCGCACGAGCGCGAGGCGATGATCCAGGCAATCGGCGCGGAAAACGCCGACCTCTACGATGCTTTCAGCCTTCTGATGTACAACAGCTCGCACGACGCCATCGTGCTGCACGAGGCTTTCGGGGTGGCCAGCCGCATCCAGCACGTAGACCTGTTCGATACCTTCGCCGTGGCGGTATTGGAATACGGCCCGCATACCCGCTGCATCTGGGAGACCGGGTTGATCCCCGACCGGACCGAATGGGACGAAGCGATCACCGCCTATGGTTCGAACCGCATGATCGAGGTACGCTTCCCCTTTCCATATCTGAAGAACGCTGATACGTGGATCACCATGAACGAGATGGAAGGCGACGCCAGCGTCACCAAGCAGGTGCTCGTCTCCTATGACGAAGCCTTCAAACGCGAATGGCGCCATTTCTACGATTGCATCGTAAACGACAAAGAGCCCATCACCAGCGGCGAGAAAGGCCGGCGGGATGTCGCTTTCCTGATCGACCTTGTCAAAACCGGAGCGAAGAAATAATCAGGGTCAGCAAACAGGGCGAAAGAGGAGGCTTATGAAAGCGTCAGTTTGCATCGAGATGATTTATACCGAGTACCCGTTTCTGGAACGCTTTCAGAAGGCGGCCGAACAGGGGTTTGACGCCGTCGAGTTCTGGAACTGGGATAACAAGGACCTGCCCGCGGTGAAGGAAGCCGCGCGTAAAGCAGGGATCAAGATCGCATCCTTTCAGTCCAACCTGGGCGGCACGCTGATCCACCCGGACCACCGCCAGGGTTTCATCAGTGGCATCCGCCAGTCGCTCGAAAAAGCCAACGAACTGGGGGTGGATACCCTGTTCCTGCTGACCGACGAGTTGGGCGAAGACCGCTCCGTGCGCTACCAGTACCCGCACCTGACCAGTGATGAAAAATATGAGAGCGTGGTCACCGGGTTAAAGATGCTGGCTCCCCTGGCCGAAAAAGCCGGGGTTTCGCTCGTCCTCGAGCCGCTCAATATCTATGTGGATCATCCCGGCTACTACCTTCATGGATCTGCGCTCGGCTTCGACTTGATCCGCGCCGTAGACAGCCCCAACATCCGCCTGCTGTTCGACATCTATCACATGCAGGTGATGGAAGGCAACCTGATCGCATCGCTCACCCACAACCTGGATACTATCGGCCACGTACACGTGGCGGATGTCCCCGGGCGTCACGAGCCGGGCACGGGTGAGATTAACTATGCCAACGTACTCGCGGCGCTCCAGCAGGCCGGCTACAACCGCTACGTCGGGTTCGAGTTCGCCCCGACCGGTGCTTCCGAAATAGCCGCGGGCCAAGCTCTGGCCCTGCTGCCCCGCTAACCCACCCATCGACCGGAGGAACGTATGGATATCCCACGAGAAACACTGCTGCTCATTTACGAACGCATGCTGAAAATCCGCCACTTTGAAGACCGGGTGAAAGATCTCTTCGCAGCCGGCGAGTTACCTGGTTTCGTCCACCTGTACCTGGGTGAGGAGGCGGTTGCCGTCGGCGTGTGCGCGGCAATGAAGGACAGCGACTACATCACCAGCACCCACCGCGGTCACGGACACATCATCGCCAAAGGCGGCGATATGGGCTGCATGATGGCCGAGCTCTACGGCAAGGCAACCGGCTACAACAAGGGCAAAGGCGGCTCGATGCATATCGCCTACCCGGAACTGGGGATCCTAGGCGCCAACGGGATCGTCAGCGCTGGCATCCCAATCGCGACCGGGGCAGGGATGTCGGCCATGCTACGCAAGAGCGGCCAGGTAGTGGCCTGCTTCTTCGGAGACGGCGCTTCGAATGAAGGCACCTTCCACGAATCACTCAACATCGCGGGGGCGTTCAACCTTCCGGTGGTATATGTTTGCGAGAACAACCTCTACGCTGTCGGCACACGCCAGAGCCAGGTGCGCAAGATCGAGGATATCGCCGACCGCGCGGTCAGCTACGGCATGCCCGGGGTGGTGGTGGATGGCAACGATGCGGTCGCCGTTTATGAGGCTGCCTTTGAAGCCGTGGACCGCGCCCGATCCGGTGAAGGCCCCACCCTGATCGAGTGCAAGACTTACCGCTGGCGGACCCACTTCGAGGGCGAGCCGGACACTTACCGCCCGCCCGAAGAGTTGGCCGCCTGGATCAAGCGCGAGCCGATCGCTCCGTATCGCAAGCTGCTGATCGAGCAGGGGGTGATGAGCGAAGCGGAAGCCCAGGCCATCGAGAAGAAGGTCGTCGCCGAACTGGATGCAGGTGTGGAATACGCCCGCTCCAGCCCGCTCCCCACACCGGAGAGCGCGATGGCTGATCTTTGGGCTTGAAGCGAGCATGGAGGACAAAGACGATGCGACAGCTATTCTATAACCAAGCTATTGCCGAAGCCCTGGCGGAAGAGATGCGCCGGGATCAAAACGTCATCTTGTGGGGGATCGACATCGGTCCGTACGGTGGCGCAAACGCCTGTACCAAGGGCCTGTATGAACAATTCGGCCCCAGCCGGGTGATCGATATGCCCGTCTCGGAGCTGGGCTACGTCGGGATGGGCGTTGGTGCGGCCGCCACTGGCATCCGCCCAGTGATCGAGCTGCAATTCTCGGATTGGATCACCCTGGCGAGCGAGATGATCATCAACCAGGCCGCCAAAATGCGTTATATGTTCGGCGGCGTTCTCCAGATGCCTCTGGTGATCCGCGCCCCCGTGGGCGGGTACCTCTCCGCTGGCGCGCAGCATTCTAATAGTTTTGAATCGATGTTCTCTTTCGTGCCGGGGATCAAGGTCATCATGCCCTCCACGCCGTATGAAGCCAAGGGCCTGCTGAAGAGCGCCATCCGCGACAACAACACGGTGCTGTTCTTTGAGCATAAAAAGCTCTATGCCATGAAAGGCGAGGTCCCCGAGGAAGAATATACCCTGCCGATCGGCAAGGCAGATATCAAGCGCCCCGGGTCGGACGTGACCATCGTCACCTACGCCTATATGGTCGGGAAGAGTCTGGCCGCCGCAGAAACGCTGGCCAGGCAGGGGGTCGACTGCGAGGTGCTGGACCTGCGCACGATCGACCCGATGGACCGCGAGGCCGTGCTCGCATCGGTCAAAAAGACCGGCCATCTGGTGGTCGCCCAGGAGACCTGGCGCGACTGTTCGGTATCGAGCGAAGTAGCCGCGCTGGTCGCCGAGGAGGCGGTGGACTACCTGGATGGGCCGGTGGTACGCGTGACCGCCAAGGACGTACCCATCCCATTCAGCCCGGTGCTGGAGGAGTACGTGCTGCCGAAAGAAGCCGACATTGTCGCGGCGGTGAACAAGGTGCTGAACCGTGTTTCGGTTTGATCCGTAACGGATAATCTCTGGGGTCAGCCCGGGCAAACCTGGCTGACCCTAGACTTTTTTGAGGCCGCTTCTATGAAAATGGTGGGGATTATCGCCAATCCGGCTTCCGGAAAAGACATCCGCCGGCTGGTGGCGCACGCAGCCGTGATGGGCAACCGGGAAAAGGCCAATCTGGTCCGGCGCATTCTGATCGGTTTGAAAGCCACCGGGGTGAGCGATGTACGCATCATGCCGGATAAGTTCGGCATCGGGCTGCAGGCGATCGAAGACCTGAGGCGTGGATCCCCCGAGGTCGTCGCGGGGGCGAGTATCCTGGAGATGGACTTCGCAGGGGCGGGGATCGACACGATCCATGCTGCCCGGATGCTGCGCCAGGCGGGAGCCGCCTGCATCATCACCATCGGCGGCGATGGTACCGCCCGCCTGGCTGCCAAGGAATCAGGTGAGGTGCCGCTGCTTCCCATCTCGACCGGAACGAACAACGTCCTACCGCAGTTCATCGAGGGGACGGTTGCGGGACTCGCCGCTGGGATTCTGGCCGGTTTGGAGCAGGTGGAGCGGCAGGCGTTGTGCACCCGCTCCAAGCGGCTGGAGGTGCGGATAAACGACCGGGTGGTGGATGATGCGCTGGTGGATGTTGCCGCGGTGCTCGGCTCCTTTGCCGGCGCCAAAGCCGTTTGGGAGGCGGAAGCGATCCGCCAGGTCGCGGTTACGCGCGCCTCGCCGGCCTCGATCGGGCTCTCGTCGCTGGTCGGGATGATACGCCCGGTCCCCGCAGCAGCCGCATACGGGGCAATTGCGACCGCCGCGCCAGATGGGAAGGGTGAAGTCGTTTCTGCGCCGATCGGCCCCGGTCTGATCGCGCACATCCCGATCGCGAATGTGGAGCGGCTCGAGCCGGACCAGACCATGCAGCTGACCGCCGAACGACCGCTGATGCTGGCGCTGGATGGCGAACGCGAGCTGCTGGTCAAACCCGGGGAGGAGGCATCGCTCTGCCTGCGGCTGGACGGGCCGTGGGTGGTAGATGTGGAGCGCGTGCTGGAAAAAGCAGTCAGCGAGGGTGCTTTTATTTCTGGTTGATGATTCTGTCTACTCAAATGCGAGGGAACGCTATGGCAGTTGAAGTGGTAATGCCCAAATTGGGTCTGAACATGAGTGAAGGGCGGCTCGTCGAGTGGCTGAAAAAAGAAGGCGACCCGGTGCAGCGCGGCGAGGCGCTGTTTGTGGTGGAAACCGACAAGGTCACCACCGAGTCGACCGCGCAGATCGATGGCGTGCTCGGGAAAATCCTGGTCGAAGCGGGGGCCACCGTTCCCGTGCGGGCGGTGGTGGCGACCATCCTGGCAGAGGGTGAGGCGGCTGATTCTTCTGGAAGGACTGCGGAGCGTCCCCTTGGGACACTGGGATGGTCTGCACCCGAATCGCCGGCGGCGCATCCTGCGCAGGAGGCTCCAGACCCTGGTATCCCGGCTGAACCAATCCAGGAAACCCCACGAACCGGTAAGATCCTCGCGTCGCCGCTTGCCAAGCGCCTGGCAGCTGAGAACGGAATCGACCTGGGGGCGGTCAAAGGCACCGGCCCGGACGGGCGCATTGGACAGGAGGATATCGAGCGCTTCCTGGCCGATCGCAAGGCGGCGCCGGCCGTGAGACCCGTCCAATCCCTGCCGATCGAGGGAGTGCGCGCGGTTATCGCCGAGCGGATGGCCCTCTCCCTCCAAACCACCGCGCAGCTGACCCTGCACTCCGAGGTGGATGCCACCGGGCTGGTCAGCTACCGTGAGCGCATGAAAGCCGACGCGCAGCGGGATGCCGCTCCGGTACCCGGTTACAACGCCATCCTGATCTCACTGGTGGCCCGCGCACTCAAGGAGCACCCGCGCCTCAACGCTCGCCAGGTCGGGAAGACCCTCCAGCTGCTGCCGGAAATCCACGTTGGGCTGGCGGTGGATACCGAGGCCGGGCTGGTGGTTGTGGTCGTCCGGGATGCGGACCAGAAATCCATTGCCGAGATCCACCAGGATCTGGATCGGCTGACCGAGCGCGCCTTGGCGAGGCGCAGCCAGCCGGATGACGTGAGCGGGTCCACCTTTACCATCACCAACCTGGGCAACTTCGGCGTGGACAGCTTCACCCCGATCCTCAATCCGCCCGAGGTTGGCATTTTGGGCGTCGGGCGGATCACGGATAAACTGGTGATCGCCAATGGGAAGGTTGCCCAACGCCCGATGGTAACGCTCAGCCTGACCTTCGACCACCGTTTGGTGGATGGCGCCCCAGCGGCGCGCTTCCTGCAGGTCGTGGCGGGGTACATGGCGGAGCTGGCCTGAAAACAGGAGGCAACATGCTTGGCGTGCACTTCTTGGGCGGCGGGAAGATTTCTATCGATGAAATGCAGGTGCCGGAACCCCACGACCGGTGGGTGGTCGTCCAGGTGCAGTCTGCGACGATCTGCGGGACCGACCGCGAAAACCTGATGGGCGCCGGGCAGGCCGTTGTCCCCGGGCACGAAAGCGCCGGGATGGTGGTGGCTGTAGACCAGCCCGCGCGGCTCAAGCTTGGCGATCGGGTGGCGATCAACTGCCACGTCACCTGCGGGCACTGCGAACACTGCTTGCGCGGCGACCTCTACTTCTGCCCTGAGCTAACGGTCCTTGGCTTCGACTATGACGGGGGTTTCGCCGAGTACATGCTCGTCCCGGAAGCCAGCTGCATGCCGATCCCCGACGACATCAGCTTCGAGCAGGCCTCCTTGATGGTGGACATGCTCGGCACGCCTTTCCGGGCGGTTAAACGCGCCCACCTCATGCCGGGTCAGCAGGTTGCCATCTGGGGTGCCGGACCGATCGGGTTGGGGGCGGTCATGGTGGCCAGACGTTTTGGGGCGCAGGTAGCCTCAATTGATATGAGCCCCTACCGGCGCGAAATGGCGCGCGGATTCGGGCCCGATCTGGTGCTTGATCCGGGTCAGGTGGATGTCTGCGCGACCCTGAAGGAGTGGACCGGCGGGCGGGGGATCGATGTCGGCTTCGACTGCGTGGGGAACGAGGCAGTCGCCCAGCAGGCGTTGGGGAGCATCAAACGCCGCGGCACCCTGGCCGTGGTTGGGGTGAGCCACAAGCTGACCCTCAATCCCTGGGAACAGCTGATCAACAATGAGACCACCATCTACGGCAGCCGCAACTTCAACACCGCGGAATTCGACGAGATGATC
>JAJYJF010000034.1:0-1442 GCA_021796375.1 Chloroflexota bacterium
GGCTGGAAATGTCCCCGGCAGGGATGGGCTCGGGGAGATGAAGGGGACAGGACCGGGAGGCTGCGTCCCCGAGGGCGGGAGGACCGTCTGCAGGAAGGGCGGGAGGGTGGGCGTGGGGGTCGGCGTGCCGGGGAAAAGCGGCCCCACGGCGAGGATTCCCATCCCGAACAGGAGCGCCGCCGCGGCGAGGACCAGGACAAGCAGGCCGGCGCATCCGAGCAGGAGCCAACTGCGGTTCGAGCGCTTTTTCAGCGGGACGATCGGCCTGGTTTTAGCGCTCTCGGGCACGCCGAGGATCACCACGGTGATGTTGTCGTGGCCGCCGCGCGCGTTGGCCTGCTCTACCAGGCTGTTCGCGGCGGCCTGGGGCGGCTGCGAGTTGATCGTCGCCAGGATCTCGGGCCCGGAGACCAGATCGGTCAGCCCGTCGCTGCACAGCAGGAGGCGGTCCCCGGGCAGCAGACCGAGGCCCTGGTTTTCTTCGGCCTGGGCAGCGGTCTCCTCGTCGCGCAGGCGCAGGCGAAAATCGACCTCGGGCGGGGTGGGCGAGCCCAGATAGCGGCGGATCACGTGCGCGTTGGGGTGCCCGCGCGCCTGCTCCGGGCGCAGCACCCCCCGGTCCAGCGCTTCCTGGATCCAGGTGTGGTCGGTGGTGAGCTGGTGGATCTGGCCTGCCCGCAGCAGGTAGATGCGCGAATCGCCGACCGCGGCGGCGTACAGCCGCTGCCCGACGATCAGCGTGGTGGCGCAGGTGGCGCCCATCCCGCGGTATCCCGGCTCGGCCTGCGCGCTCTCGTAGATCTGCTCGCTGGCGGCAACCACTGCCCGGCGGAGGATCTCCACCGGGTAAGCCGCGTCGCTGGCCGAGATTCCCTGGGTGATGGCGTTGACCGCCAGCTCCGCGGCGACCTCGCCGGCCCGGTGCCCGCCGATCCCATCGCAGAGCACCGCCAGCAGGGCGGGCGTGGTATCCTCGCGGCTCAGCTGGAATGCGGAGACGGCATAGCGGTCTTCGTTGTTCTTTCCACTCATGCCCGGGTGGCTCTGGGCAGCTACCTCAAGGTGGGCTCGCTCGGTGGGGATCATGAATCTGGGTCCAGTTTTTCCACGATTACTTCGCGGCGGCGCGAGGGATTCAACATCTCAAAGCGGAACGAGAGCCGCCCCAGGTGGATCAGGTCTTGATGCTCGAGGGGTTTTCCTTCGCTCGGAACCGGCTCGTAATTGACCCATGTTCCGGCGGCCGACCCGCGGTCGAAGATCCAGAAGCTGCCGTCTTGCTGGCGGACAATTTGAGCGTGCAGCGGATCGACGGACGGATCGTCGAGCACGATATCGGCGCGGGCCGCCTCCTGCCCGAGGGTGGTCTCCGGGGCGGCCAGGAGGAGCGGCTCGCCCCCAGGCTCCAGCCGGACGAGCTGCGCGGCCGGTTTCCGGCCCGG
>JAJYJF010000034.1:1542-11077 GCA_021796375.1 Chloroflexota bacterium
GGCGCTTTCGAGCGTCCCTTCCGGGAGCTGCACGCGGGCCGCCAGGGTCTGCGCGCCGCCGGAGCGGGCGTGCGTGGTATAGCGCAGGGTGTAGCGGCCGCGCAGCGGGTCGAACCAGTCGTCCAGCTTGGGCAGCGGCTCCGACCCCGAGAAGGCGAAGAACTGGCCGCCGGTTTTCTGAGCAGCCTGTTCGAGGGCCTGCGCGCCGGCCGAGTGGAAAGCCACGGTGGGCGAAACCGACCAGATGAACAGGCGCGCGCCGGATTTCTGAGCCTGGTCCACCAGGGCGGGCAGCCCGGCGGCCAGCTGGCCCTCCGGCGGGGAGGTGATCCAGAGGATGGCCCGGGTGATCTGTGGGCTGGAAGGATCCGGCGCCTGGTTGAGAGCCTGGGCGAGGCTGTCCAGCGCCGGGCGGGCATTCTGAGGGTCGACTTTCAACCCCTGGAAGGCCTGCAGCCAATCGGAGCGGTAAGCCAGCCCGGTGGCGGGCGCGCTGCCGTTCGCGTACAGGTTGTAGCGGTCCGGCTGGCCGGTGGACTGCTCGCCGGCCCACGTCGCCAGGCTGTCGGCGATCATCTTGAAGCGCGTCCGCCCGTCCGGCGCAGCCACCGCCATCGACGGGGTGGGGTTGATCGCCACGCTGATCTCCAGCGGCGTGGAGGTCTCTTGCAGGTCGTCGACCGCCACCGGCTGGCCGTCTTCGATCAGGGTGACCTGGTCCTTGCGCAAACCGGAGACGAAGCGGCCGGCCTGGTCGCGCACGTCCAGGCCGGTAGTGATGACAGGGAACTGCTGGATTTCAGGCGGGGAGAGATGCACCCGGTCGGACGCCTGAGCGGAGACGGGCGCGCTGAGCAGCAGGGCGCCCAGACCTGCCAGCGCGAGGAGAAGCGGGTATTTGCGCGGGTGAGTTTCCCTCAAGTTGAGTTTCAGCCCTGCGGGCTGGCGGGCTCGACGGGCGGGATGACCTCCACGGATGGGGTGCCCGCCAGGCCGGTCAGCCGGCGGAAGGTGAGCGTCCAGGCGGCGGCGATATACGAGCGCAGGATGCCGGTGGCTGCCAGCAGGATCGGCAGGTAAATTATGAAGAGCACGACGGCAATCCCGATGCCGATCAGGGTGGCGCTGCGCACGCCGCTGAGCACGCCCAGCACCGGCGGCACCACGATCAGCGCCATCGGGATGCCAATGATCAGGCTGGCGATCCCGCCGCCGAACAGCAGGATCAGGCCCATGACGATGAACGTGCCGATATTCCGGCGGACTACCCGCCAGCCGAGCCTCAGCCCATCCAGGATGCCCGCGTTCTCCGAGATGATGGCGATCACGCTCTGCTCGAGGACGATGTTCACCAGCCAGGCGAGAACCGCCATCACCGGGATGAGGATGCACGCGAGCGGCACCAGGCACAGGAGCGCGAAGGCCTTCAGCGTGAGCCCGGCGACCACCGCCCCGATCACGAAGACGATGATGATCGCCGCCAGCGCCAGGCCGACCACGAGATCGAGCAGGAACACGCGCCAGAAGAAGCGGAAGCTGCTGCTGAACAGCGGGCCGAAGGATAATCCCTGCGCCCCCTCGTCGGCCTGGATCACCCCCTGCACCAGCCCGATCTGCCCGATGGTTTTCAGCAGGATCCCGATGAGGAAGATCACCAAAAGAGCCGCGACGAGCAGGACCCATACCCAGATCGGGACGCGCTGGAACAGGCCCAGCAGCCGGTCCGGCGCGCCCGGGCTGTTGATGTTGAAGCTCTGCTCCATCCTGAAGTTCGACGAACCACCCGTGCTGCTGCACCCGGCCAGGATTCCGAAGATCCACAGGATCTTGAATCTCCAGATAATCCGCCAGGCGCCTGTCAAGACCTCCCCGTAGTCCATCGCCGCATCCTTTCCCCAGAGCTCATGGTCTGGGCCGTCTCACTCTGGAAGTCTTCCGGCGGGTACACGTCCCGCGGGGCTGCTCTATTCCCATTCGATCGTCGAGGGTGGCTTGCTGGTAATATCATACACTACCCGGTTGATTCCGTCTACTTCGTTGACGATCCGGTTCGAGATATGCGCGAGCAGGTCGTACGGCAGGCGGGCCCAATCGGCGGTCATGAAGTCTTCCGTGGTGATCGAGCGCAGCGCGGCGGTTTCCTGGTAGGTGCGCTGGTCGCCCATCACCCCCACCGAGCGCACCGGAAGGAGCACCACGAACGACTGGGCGGTGCCGACCAGCTCGCCGGTCTGGTCCCCTCCGGCCGGGCGGACGCGCAGCAGCCCGGCGCGCTCCAGCTCCTGGGTGAAGATCGCATCCGCGGCGCGCAGGTGCTCCAGCCGCTCGCGGGTGACCTCGCCCAGGCAGCGCACGGCCAGCCCGGGGCCCGGGAAGGGCTGCCGCCAGACCAGCTCGGGGGGCAGCCCCAGGCGCTCGCCGACCGCGCGGACCTCGTCTTTGAACAGGTAGCGCAGCGGCTCCACCAGCTCGAACGCCATATCCTGCGGGAGCCCGCCCACGTTGTGGTGGGTCTTGATCCGCCGCGCCTGGCGCCGCTCGGGTGCGGAGGATTCCACCACGTCCGGGTAGATCGTCCCCTGGACGAGGAAGCGCGGCTGGCCGATCCCGCGGGCCTGCTCTTCGAAGGTGCGGATGAAGAGCTCCCCGATCACCCGGCGCTTTTCCTCCGGGTCGGTGACCCCGGCCAGGGCCCGCAGAAACTTCTCCGAGGCGTCCACTCCGTGCAGGTTGGGCCCCAGCGTGCGGCGGAACGCCTGCTCCACCTGGGCGACTTCGCCCTGGCGCAGCAGGCCGGTGTCGACGAACACGGCGGAGAGCTGCCCGCCGACCGCCTGGGCCGCGAGCGCGGTGGCCACGCTCGAATCGACCCCGCCCGAGACGGCTGAAAGCAGCGCCTCTTCCCCCACCTGGGCGCGGATGCGCGCGGTCGCCTGGGAGATCATCGACGCCGGGGTCCAATCCGGGCGGGCCGCGCAGATCTCCAGGACGAAGCGGCGCAGGATCTCGGTCCCGCCGGGGGTGTGGCGCACCTCCGGGTGGAACTGCAGGCCGAACCGGCGCTCGGCCAGGTTCCCCATCGCGGCGATCGGGCTGTTCGAGCTGGCGGCCAGGGGGATGAAGCCGGGAGGCGGGGTTTCGATCCGGTCGCCGTGCGACATCCACACCGGCTGGCTGCCGGCCGGGAGGAGCGGGTTCTCGCGCAGCGTTTCGACGACCGCCGGACCGTACTCGCGCTCCGCCGCGGCGCCGACCCTCCCGCCCAGCGCGTGGGTGAGGGCCTGCATGCCGTAGCAGATCCCCAGCACCGGCAGGCCGCTCTCGAGGACGTAGCCGGGCAGGGTGGGGGCGCCCGGCTCGTAAACCGAAGCCGGCCCGCCGGAGAGGATAAACCCTTTCGGCTGGAGCGCCAGGACCGTTTCGGTGGGGGTATCCCAGGGGAAGAGTTCGGAGTAAACCTGGCACTCGCGCACCCGCCGCGCGATCAGCTGGGTGTACTGCGAGCCAAAATCGAGGATGGCGATTGAGTCTGGCATAAGGAATTTGAAAAAGATTTTACCGCGTTAAATTATTTTAAAAACTCAATTTTCCCATCGTCCATCGTGGTGATGCAGACGAGCGATTCGATGGGGATGCCGAGCGGGGTGAGGAGCTCTCGCCCGCCCTCAAAGATCTTCTCGATCAACGTGCCGATGCCGATCACGCGCGCCCCGGCCGCCTCCGCCAGGCGGACCAGCCCGGCGATGGTCGCCCCGGATGCCAGGAAGTCGTCGATGATGAGCACCCGCTCGCCGCCCGCCAGGTATTCGGGGGAGACGATGAGCTCCACCATGCGGCCCTTGGTATGCGACGGCGCCAGGGTCAGGTAGACCTCGTCCGGCATGGTGATGGGCTTGGTCTTGCGGGCGTACACCACGGGCAGGTTCATATAAAGACCTGTCATCAAGGCCGGCGCGATGCCGGAGATCTCGGCGGTCAGAATCTTGGTGGCGTTAATGCTGGCAAAGCGGGCGGCGAACTCGCGCCCGCAGCTGTCCATCAGCACCGGGTCAACCTGATGGTTGATGAATGAATCCACTTTCAGAATGCCGTGGCCGAGGTTCTTGCCGTACTTCTGGATCCGCTCTTTGAGGATCTGCATATCTTTTCTCCAGGGTGGGTTGTATAAACAGCAATTTTAACCCCAAAGAGGCCAACCGGTAGCGGAAAACCGGGGGAAAGCGGCGAGACCCCGCCGGTTCTTGTGCGGCCGGTTGCGGCAGGCCGCCGGGCGAGCGCGCTCTCCCCGTGCGAGTCGGATCTCGTTCGTGGTATGATAAGCCCATCAAGAAATCAGACCTTTTTCAGGACCATTCCGCCGCACGAGGGCCCGGGCAGATGATCCTCCTAGCCTCTACGTCTCCCCGCCGCCGCGAAATCCTGGCCCAGGGAGGCTGGCCGTTCACCATCCTCCCGGCCGATATCGACGAGCGTCCCCTGGCGGGGGAAGACCCCCGGGCCTACGTCCTCCGCCTGGCGGCGGAGAAAGCACAGGCAGCCGCGGGCAGGCTGCCGCCCGGCTCCCCGCAGGCCGCCGTGATCGCCTCCGATACAACCGTTGCCGACGGCAGCCTGATCCTCGGGAAGCCGGCCGACGCCGCCGAAGCCTTCGCGATGCTCGCCCGGCTGCGCGGCCGGATGCACCAGGTCTTCACCGGGGTCGCCGTGATCCGCCTGCGGGATGCCGGCCTGCGGGTGGACGCCTGCGCCACCGGCGTCACCATGCGGGCCTACCGCGACGATGAGATCCGGGCTTATATCGAAACCGGCGATCCTTTCGACAAAGCCGGCGCGTACGCCGTGCAGCACGCGGGCTTTCATCCGGTGGAAGCCATCCGCGGCTGCTACCCGAGCGTGATGGGCCTGCCGCTGTGCCTGGTGACCCGCCTGCTGGCCGAGCTCGGGATCCCGCGGCCCAACGATGTGACCGCCACCTGCCTGGTGGATGAAACCCGGCCCTGCCGGGTCTACGAGCAGGCTGCCCGCGCCGGTCAGGGTGGGTAAAAACCATGCGATACCGCCGGGACCCCCGGCGCCAAGGAACCCAGCAATGAAGACGATCCGATTGACAGCCATCCTCTTAATGATTTTCCTGGCGGCGTGCACTCCTGCCGCGCGGACCACCGGCACGCCGGCCGGCCCCGGGCCCACCGCGTCCCGCGGGAAGCCGGCGCCGTTCCTGGCGGTCACCGCGGCGCCGGACGCGCGCGCCGCGGTCACGGCATTTCTGAAAGATTGGCAGGCTGAAAACTACTCCGGCATGTATGCCATGCTGACCAAGGTCAGCCAGGATGCGATCACCCGCGCCGATTTCACCACCCGCTACCAGGATGTGGCCAACAACCTGACCCTGAAGAGCCTGGAATACGCCGTCACCGGCGTGATGACCAACCCGACCAACGCCCAGGCCGCCTACCAGATCACCTACCATACCAACCTGGTCGGCGACCTCACCCGCCAGATGACGGTGAACCTGGCCCTGGAGAACGGCGCCTGGAAGCTGCAGTGGGACGACGGGATGATCATGCCCGAGCTGAAAGGCGGCAACAAGCTGGCGCTGACGATCAACGTCCCCGCGCGCGGCAACATCTACGACAGCAGCGGCGTGGCGCTGGCCTCGCAGGCAGATGCGGTGGCGATTTCGCTCCACACCGGGGAGCTGGTCCCGAGCCAGGAGGGCACGCTGCTCACCGAGCTCTCCAAGCTGACCGGCAAGACCCCCGAATCGATCAAGGCCCTGTACGAGTACCCGGTCTCCATCGGGCAGAACTGGCCGGTGGTGGTCGGGGAGGCCAACAGCGCGGACGTGGAGAAGCGCATGGGCGTCCTCTCCGGGCTGGGCGGGCTGTACCTGGAAAAATACCGCAACCGCTTCTACCCGGACGGCGGGGTCGCGCCGCACGTGGTGGGGTTCGTCTCCGCCATCTACCCGAACGAGCTGGCCGACTATACCCGCCGCGGCTACCCGCCGGATGAGGTCGTCGGCCGGTCCGGGCTGGAGCAGTGGGGGGAGAACTACCTGGCGGGCGTGCGCGGGGCAAGCCTGCACGTGGTCGATCCGCAGGGGAAGATCGTGACCATGCTGGCGGAGACGAACGCCCAGCCGGCCGATTCGATCTACACCACGCTCGACTACAACCTGCAGGAGCAGACCCAGAAAGCCATCAACGGCTTCAAAGCGGCGGCCGTGGTGATGGAGCGCGACAACGGGAAGATCCTGGCGATGGCTTCCTCGCCCGGCTTTGACCCCAACCAGCTCATCCCCAACAACCCGCTGGCCGGCAGCATCAAGGGAGATTACAACAACCGGGCCACCATGGGACAGTACCCACTCGGATCGGTGTTTAAGATCATCAGCATGTCGGCGGCGCTGGAGAGCGGCGTCTACACCCCGGAAACCACCATGGACTGCCAGCAAACCTGGACGACCCCCGAGCTGCCCGGCACCGTCCTCACCGACTGGACCAAGGATTACGGCATCCCGGCCAGCGGCGTGCTTGACCTGCCGCAGGCGCTGATGCGCTCCTGCGACCCCTACTTCTACCAGCTCGGCCTGAACCTGTTCGATCAGAAGGGCCCGGACTATATGGCGAGCATCGCGCGCCAGTTTGGCCTGGGCAGCCGTACCGGCATCGATTCGATCGCCGACGCCGCCGGAAACGTCCAGGACCCCGTGATGAAGATCGACGCGGTGCACCTCTCCATCGGCCAGTACACCCTGCTCGTTACCCCGCTCCAGGTGGCGGATTTCGTCGCGGCGGTCGGCAACGGTGGGACCCTGTACGTCCCCCAGGTGGTCGACAAGATTTCCCCGTTGGACGGGGCGCCGTTGTTCAGCTTCGCGCCGAAAGTGCGCGGCAAGCTGCCGGTCACCGCGGACCACCTGAAGGTGGTTCAGAGCGCGATGCGCAGCGTGATCAGCGACGTCAAAGGGACAGCGCATTACGTCTTTATGGGGATGCAAATCCCGATTTATGGGAAGACGGGCACCGCCCAGACCAGTCAGGAGCTGCCGGATGCCTGGTTCGCGGCCTACACGGATGACAACCAGCCGAATAAGCCCGATATCGCCGTGGTGGTCGTGGCCGAGAACTCCGGCGAAGGCGCCGATTTCGCCGCCCCGATGGTCCGGCGCCTCCTCGAGGTCTACTTCACCGGCCAGCCGCAGCGCCTGTACCCGTGGGAAGCCAGCTATAACGTGACCAAGACGCCCACCCCCCTGTATACCAACACCCCGACCCCCGCGCCGCCAACCGACACCCCCACCCCGCAGCCCTCCCAGACGGTGACGGCGACGCCCAAGCCGTAAAGAGGCGAACGGTGATCGTGCAGATGGCAATTTTCGATTCGCGTTCCTCCCCATGGAAGGGCTGATCGTCCGGGCGCAGTCAGGTTTTTTTAGCGTGGCGACGGCCCAGGGACGGGTCACCTGCCGGCTGCGCGGCCGGCTGAAGCAGGGCCGCCAGAAAGGGGATATCGCCGCCCTGGGCGACCGGGTGGAGATCCGCCGACTGCCGGATGGCAGCGGGGCGATCGAGGCCGTCGAGCCGCGTAAAAGGGCTCTGGTACGCCTGGCGCCGACCCCGCAGGGGGAGTACCGGCAGGTGCTGATCGCCAACCCGGATCAGATCCTATTGATCTTTGCCTGCGCGCAGCCCGCGCCGCACCTGCGCATGCTGGACCGCTTCCTCGTCATCGCCGAGAAGGAAAACCTGCCGGTGCTGATCGTCGCCAACAAGGTCGACCTGGTCGGCCTCGAGCGGGCGCGGCAGATCTTCGGCCATTACGAGCCGCTCGGCTACCCGGTGCTGTATGCCTCGTCCAGGACGCGGCTCGGGATCGAAGAGCTCCACCAGCGCCTCACGGGCTTGATCTCCGCCTTCACCGGGCCTTCGGGCGTGGGGAAGAGCAGCCTGCTCAATGCCGTCCAGCCGCAGCTGGGCTTGGCGGTGTCGGAGGTCAGTGGCGCCACGCGCAAGGGGCGCCATACCACGGTGGTTCGGGAGATGTTCGCGCTCAGCGAGGGCGGCTACGTCGCCGATACCCCCGGAATCAAATCCCTGGCGCTGTGGGATACCGAGCCGGAGGAGCTGGACGGCTACTTCCCCGAGCTGAGCAGCCTGGTGGCGCAGTGCCAGTTCAGCGACTGCACCCACCGCGGCGAGCCGGGCTGCGCCGTGCGCCGGGCGGTCGCCGAAGGCAAGGTGCATCCCGAGCGCTACGCGTCTTACCTGCGCCTGCGCTACGGGGCGGAAGACGCCGGCTGAATCCCGGCCGCGGGGCGCCGCCCGGCTTGTTGGCAATCCCCATCCTGGCCTGACCGAGAAATTGGCCAGGAAATTGAAATGCACTCCCTCCGCGGCCCGCTTGAGTTGGGGCGGATCCGGCATATAATTAATATCAGGCGTGAAACCTGCCCCCGCCAGGGTGGTTTGACATGAATTTTGCTTCAAGGTATAATTTTGCATGCTTGCTGGTCGCGCGTGCAGCCCATGGGCCGGGAAAATCTAATATCAGGATAATCGTGCATGTCCGAATTACTTAACGTGCAGGGGCTCGAAACGGTTTTTCAAACGGGTGAGGGCACTGTGCATGCAGTTAATGGCGTCTCCTTCTCGCTGAAAGAGGGGGAGGTGCTCGGTATTGTTGGGGAGAGCGGCTGCGGCAAGAGCGTAACGATGCTGTCGCTCATGCGGTTAATTCCTTCGCCGCCGGGAAAGATCGCAGCAGGAAAAGCCATCTACCAGGGCAAAGACCTGCTGCAGCTGAGCAACGACGAGATGCGCGAGATCCGCGGCTCTCAGATCAGCATGGTCTTCCAGGATCCGATGACCTCTCTCAACCCGGTCCTCACCATCGGGGCGCAGCTGGAAGAGCCTCTGACGGTGCACATGGGGATGAACAAAAAGGAGGCGCGCGACCGCAGCGTCGAGCTGCTGCGCCTGGTCGGGATGCCCGAACCCGATAAGCGCCTGGACGATTACCCCCACCAGTTCTCGGGGGGGATGCGCCAGCGCGTAATGATCGCCATGGCGCTCTCCTGCAACCCGCAGCTGCTCATCGCCGATGAGCCCACCACGGCGCTGGATGTGACCATCCAGGCGCAGATCACCGACCTGGTCAAGCGCCTGCGCGACGAGATCGGGATGGCCATCATCTGGATCACCCACGACCTGGGTATCGTCGCCGGGCTCGCCCAGCGGGTGATCGTGATGTACGCCGGTTACATTATTGAAGAAGCGCCGGTCCGGGAGCTATACGCGAACCCGCTGCACCCCTACACCCTCGGGCTGCTGGGCTCGCTCCCGCGCGTGGATGACAGCGGGCACCGGCGCCTGGTCTCCATCGAGGGCATGCCGCCCACCCTTCTGAAGAAGCCGGAATACTGCCCGTTTGCCCCGCGCTGCAAATACGCGATCGAGCAGTCTTATTGTGAAAATCCCCCGCTGATGCCGGTTGGTCCTGAGCACCGGGTTGCCTGCTGGGTAGATGTCAA
>JAJYJF010000035.1:0-10691 GCA_021796375.1 Chloroflexota bacterium
TCGTACGACGGTTCGAGCGAAAGGATCCGGTAGACAGCCGCATCCGATTGAAAGATATGCGCCAGCCCCCATAGAACCTCAAATGCCTGCGAGACGCTGCGCGGGTGGATCACCCACACGGACAGGCCGCTAGCTGCAAGCGCCTCGACAGCCTCTTTTTGGTTCTCCTCCTGGCTGGCGATGACAAAATCCGGGCTCAGGGCGAGGACGTCGCCTACGCGCACATCCTTCGGGCCGCCGACTTTGTCCAGCGCGGCGGTTTCGCGAGCCGGATGCGTGCAGTAGTCCGTGCAGCCCACCAGCAGCCCGCCCGCGCCTAGATCGTAGAGCGATTCGGTGATGGACGGCACGAGCGAGACCACCCGGCGCGGCGGGGTTGTGAAGCCGGGCAGCCTGCCTGCCCAGGCGGTCGAGACGTAGGGGTTAGTTTCCATCCTCGTCCCCGCCGCACAGCTCCAGGATCGATTGCGCCATCAGCGCTGCGCCCACCGATAGCGCCCGCTCGTCGAAATCGAAGCGCGGATGGTGGTGCCCGAAGGTTAATCCTTTTTCCGGGTTCGCCGAACCGACCAGCATCATCACCCCGGGCGCCTTCTGGAGGATGTAAGCCATATCCTCTGAAACCATGGATTGGTAGCCCGTATCGAGATCGAGATCCGGGAAGTCCCTTTCTGCCATCCGCGCGAGACGGCGCGCGGCTTCGGGATCGTTCTTCACCGGCGGGGTCACCTCATCGATCTGGAGGGCGGCCTCGCAGCCCATCCCCTCCGCCACCCCGCGCACCACCTGCTCGAACCGCTTCACCATGCGCTCGCGGACCTCCGGTTTGAAGGTGCGCAGCGTTCCGGTCAGCTCGGCGTACGGCGGGATCACATTAAAAGCTTCTCCCGCCTGGATCCGGGTAACGGACAGGACAGACGCCTCGAACGGTGACACATTGCGGCTCACGATGCTCTGCAGCGCGGTCACCACCTGGGCAGCGGCGAGGACGGGGTCGACGGTCTGGTCCGGCAGCGCAGCATGACCGCCAATCCCCTCCAGGCGCACGTGGAAGGTATCGCCACCGGCAAAAAGCGGTCCCGGGACAATCGCGACCCATCCAACCGGTTTTTCGTTCCACAAGTGAAGCGCCAGGGCGAGGTCGGGCCGCGGGTTTTCGAGAACGCCGTCCGCGATCATCGCCGCGGCGCCGCCCTGACCTTCTTCCGCCGGTTGGAAGACGAACTTGACCCGCCCGGCGAGCTCGCCGCGCACATCCGACAGCATCCGCGCGACCGTCAAACCGATGGACACGTGGCCATCATGGCCGCAGGCGTGCATGACGCCCGGCGTTTGCGACGCGTAGGCGGCTCCCGTCTGCTCGGTGACCGGGAGCGCGTCCATATCGAAGCGCGCCAGGACCGTTTTCCCGGGCCGGCCGCCCTCCAGCACGCCGACCACGCCCGTTTTCCCCACACCGGTCGAAACCTCCAGGCCCAGCCCCGAGAGCTCGCGCGCCACAATCCCCGCGGTACGAAACTCCTGGAAGCCCAGCTCGGGGTGGCTGTGCAGGTCTCGCCGGAGGGCTGAAAGCCGGCCGGCATGCCGGGTAACCGCGTCTCGAAAATGGTTGCTCGCCATCTCAGCTCAAGAGGATCCTCCGGAAACCTTCTTCAAAGCGCGGGTTTTCCGCGCTGCTGCCGGGCGCCCGCCGGCTGAGCTGCCTCTCGCGCAGGGCCGCCGGATCCGACACCTGACTCTTGTGCTGGTAGAGCGCCTGGAGCCTCTTCTCCCAGTAGCCGGTCACGTCGATCAGGACGTCCGGCTGGTGGGTCAGCGTTACCCAGATCTCTTTGACCGGCACGGGCATCAAACCCTCCTCCGCGATCAGCTCGGGGAAGAAAGACCGGTTGCCGGCGGCCGGGAAGACCGCCCCCAGGACGATTTCGCCCGCCAGGCGGTGGTCCGGGTGGTTGATGTAATTAACCCGCGGGAAATAATTGGTCGGGTCGGACGTCACGATCACGTCCGGCTGGACCTTGCGGATCGCCCGCACGACCTGCTTGCGCGCCTCCAGCGAAGGCATCAGGTAGCCGTCGGGCAGATCCAAAAAACTCACCGAACGAACCCCGAGGACCGCCGCCGCGGCCCGCTCCTCCTCCTGGCGGGCGCGCTTGAGCTCCCCGGCGGGCAAATCACGCTCGCCCACCCCGCGCTCGCCGCTGGTCAGCAGGCAGTAGTGAACCTCGTGCCCGGCCTCCACCCAACGCGCGATGGAAGCCCCACAAAAAAATTCCGGGTCGTCCGGATGAGCCAGGACGACCAGGATTCGCATTTTCTCATTCCAGCCTTCGACCGGCTCAATCTGCCCGCTTGCCGGCTCCGTCCCCGTTGCCACAATCACACCCTCCCGATTCGTTTTTATCGCAGCCGCCCTGCGCCTTCTGGACGAAGGCCTCGTACTCATCCGCCGGTTTCAGCTGGTCTTTGTGATACTCCCGCACCCCCTTCTCCACGATCTCGACGTAAACCATCTCGCGGATCGGGGATACGTCCACGACTTTGCCTTCGCCATCCGGGGTGATCACGCGTTTATTGCGCTTGGGCAACTGCGCCCGGGCAGCCACGTACTGCTCGTACTCGTAGATGAGGCAGCAGCGCAAGCGCCCGCACATGCCGGTGATTTCGGTGGGCGTCAGCGAAATCCCCTGCTCTTTCGCCATGCGGATCGAGATCGAGCTGAACTCGGTGAGGAACTTGGCGCAGCAGCGCGTCTCCATCCCGCAGGCTCCCATCCCGCCCAGCAGCTTGGCGACGTCGCGCGGCCCGATCTGGCGCAGCTCCACCTGCGCCGGCGCGTACTGCTTCTGCATGTCGGAGCGCAGCGATTTCAGATCCACCTTTTCTTCTGAGTCGGTGTTGAACAGGATCACCAGGCGCGAGCCGTCGAAGGCGTATTCCGCCGAGACGATCTTCAAACCGGCCAGCTTCAGCTCGGACACGCGCTTGCGGGCCGAGATGATCACCTCGGTCTCGCGGTTCTGCCAGCTCTGGCGCATGAGCAGGTCGAGCGGTGTCGCGCGCCGGCCTACCGGTTTCCACGACCCATCCGGGGGAAGGGCCGGGCTATCGATGATCTCGGCCACCGTCCCCATTTGCCAGCCGCGGCTGGTCTCGACGATTACCGGCTCGTTCTTGCGCAGATCCGGGATCGCGCTGGCGTCAAAATGGTAAACCTTGCCGACCTTCGAGAAGCGGATCCCGACGATAAATGGTTTTGCTCGTTCGGCTACAGCTTGATCGCTCATCACACCATGTTAATTGAAACGCCGGAGCCGCCGTTCAGGGCCGCCACGCTGATCAGGGCAGCCAGCTGCTCCGCGATCCCCTCCAGAGATTTTGCGGCCGGGGAGTCAGGCCGGGAAATCACGATGGGGATGCCCGCGTCTCCGCCTTCCCGGACGGCGGGGTCGATCGGGATCGTGCCAATAAATGGAACGCCCGCGGCATCCGCCAGCTTCTGCCCTCCGCCGGACCCGAAGATATCCATCCGGTGACCGTCCGGCAGCTCCAGGTAGCTCATGTTCTCCACGACCCCCAGCACCGGAACGTTCAGCTCCCGGAACATGGCCAATCCCCGGCTGGCATCCTCCAGCGAAACCTGCTGCGGGAGGGTGACGATCACGCCGCCGCTGAGCGGGATGGACTGCGCCAGGCTCAGCTGGGCGTCGCCCGTTCCCGGCGGAAGGTCGATGATCAAATAGTCGAGCTCGCCCCAATCCACGTCGCTGAGGAACTGGCGGATCGCCGAGTGCAGCATCGGCCCGCGCCAGATGAGCGGCTGTCCCGGCTTCACCAGGAAGCCGATCGACATCAGCTTCACCCCATAGGCCTCGGGCGGGGTCAGGCGGTTGTTTTCCTTCTGGGCCGGCAGCTGGCTGGCGCCCATCATGATCGGGACGTTCGGTCCGTAGATATCCGCATCCAGCAGCCCGACGCGCGCGCCGAAGTTTGCCAGCGCCACCGCGATGTTCACCGCCACGGTGCTCTTCCCGACCCCCCCCTTGCCGGAGGCAACCGCGACCACATTTTTCACCGGCAGCTGCAGCAGCCCGCGCTCCTTGCCGTCGCTCGGTACGTTCGAATCCATCTGGATCTCAACCGAACGCACGCCCGGGACCGCCATCACCGCCTGGCGCGCTTCGGTTTCGATGCGCGAGCGCAGCGGGCAGGCCGGCGTGGTCAGCAGGATGGAAAAGCTTACCTTTCCGGATTGGATTTCCAGGTCGCGGATCATGTGAAGCGAAACCAGGTCGCGGTGAAGCTCTGGTTCGTTGACTTTGGACAATGCAGCCAGGACGGCTTCCTGGGTAGTTTCTGACGAGGTCATCGCTTTCCTTTCAGCTCTTCTTTTGGATGTATTTTTCGATCTCGACCCTGGCTTCATTAAACTGGTCGACCAGATCTCGATCGGTGCCGCGAAAACGGCGGACGGTCTGGCGCGCGCACTGAGAACAGCCGCGCATGGCGCGGAACGAATCCGCGTTGCACGAGATACAACCGCCCAGCCGAACCATTAAGAGGACGAACGCGAGGTGATCCGGATGATTCGACGGCAGGTCTGCCACCCGGTCCACCAGGTCGCGCCACTCTTCCTTCCGCAGCCCGCGAAGGGACGCGATCACCCGCGAAGGGAAGAGCACCTCAGTGTCTGAATTATACATACGAACCTATCCAGCAGAATCTCCTGCTTGATCTCAACATATTTACCCGGCTACCGGGCCTTTGCCGGGGGCCGGCGGCGCCGGGCGCTTCGCTGCCGCAGCAGCGGCTTTTGCAGCTTCTTTCTCCCGGCGAGCTTTCTCCTCCGCGGCGAAATTGGTCGGCCGGATCGATGCGTAGTAGGAGGCGGGTTGTGACAGGCGCTGCTTATCGAAAATATCGGTAGCCATCCGGTTTGTGGTGGCAATTTCAAAATCATGGTCCATTTTGATGGCGTCAAACGGGCAGAACTCGGCGCAGAGCCCGCAGTTCATGCAGATATCCACATCGATGTAAAACTCAGCCGGCTCCGGGATCGGCCTCCCGGTGACGGGATCATTGGTGCGCACGATCCAGATGCACTGCGGCGGGCAAACCTTGGCGCAGATCCCGCAGGAGGTGCACCGGTCGATCTTTTCCCCGTCCGGGCCTTCGTCGTAGATGAGGAAGGGGATGTACCGAAATTCTTCGGGGATGACCAGCTTTTCTTCCGGGTACTGGACGGTGAACGCACCCCGCGAATCCAGACTCGAGCGCGCCGCCGCGCGCTCCTGAGAATAGCGCGGCTTCCCGAGCCATTTCAGGTCGTCAAAATACGTTTCGGCAAAATGCTTGAAGGTGACCCCCAGCCCGCGGATTATTTCCCAGCCTACCATCCTCGCCTCCTATCGGTCAACTTCACCCAGGACAATGTCCACCGAGCCGAGGACAATGACGACGTCGGCCACTTTCTGCCCCAAAGACATCTGGGCCAGCCCGGTGAGGTTGATAAATGACGGCGCCCGCACGTGGTACCGCCAGGGGTTCTGCTTGCCGTTGGAGACGACATAAAACCCGAGCTCGCCTTTTGGCCCCTCGACCCGGCCGTAAGCTTCTCCCGCCGGCACCCGCACGGTATACTGTGGCTTCCCGGTTTGGATCGGTCCCTCGGGCATCTGTTTGACCACCTGCTGCAGGATGCGGATGCTCTGGTGAATCTCATCCAGGCGGAGCAGGAAGCGGTCGTACACGTCGCCGTTCATCCGCACCGGGATGTCGAAAGCGAACCGGTCGTAAATGCTGTAAGGATCGGCGCGGCGGACGTCGTACGGCACCCCCGAAGAGCGCAAGATCGGCCCGGCAGCGGAAAAGCCGATCGCCTGTTCGGTGGTCAGCACGCCGACGCCCTCGCAGCGCGCCCGGATGATCTCGTTCTTCACCAGGTAGGTCTCGAGCTCCTCCATCTTGCGTGGAAGCCGGTCGGTGACGAATTTTTTAACCTCGTCGAACACGCCGGCGGGCAGGTCGCGCGCCAGCCCGCCGAAACGGAAATAGTTGCACATCATGCGAGAACCGGCGGTCGCTTCAAAGATATCCAGGATAAATTCCCGCTCCTCCAGGGCGTACAAAACCGGGGTGAAGAAAGCGCCCAGGTCGTTGAGCAGGAATCCGGTCGAGATCAGGTGGCTGTTGATCCGGGTCAGCTCGGCCATCATCACGCGGATGTACTCGGCGCGCTCCGGAGGCTGGATGCCCATCAGCTTCTCCACCGCCAGCGCGTACCCGAAATTGTTGCTCATCGAGGTGATGTAATCCAGCCGGTCGGTGAAGGGCATGTTGGCGAGAAATGTGTTCCGCTCGCCGATCTTCTCGTGGTTGCGGTGCATGTAGCCCATCACGGGCTTGAGGCCGATCACGGTTTCGCCGTCCAGCGCGACCGCCATGCGGAAGACCCCGTGCGTGGAGGGGTGCTGCGGCCCGAGGTTGACGATCAGCTGGTCCGTTTTCAGGTCGCTTTTTTCCTCGATGATGCTCCGGCGCAGGGCGTCATAGACTGGATCGTCGGATTCCCCGGTCCACTGGCTCGGGTCAAATCCGGCGGGATATTCCACGTTGTTCCCGAACGGGTTGGAATCCTCAACCCGTACGGCGCGGCCCCCCGGCCAGCGGTTTTTGAAGGGCTTGACCTCTTCCTCGAAGTAAGCTTCCTTCCAATCTTTCCGCATGGGGAAGCCAGCAAATCCTTCCCACATCAGGATGCGCCGCAGGTCCGGATGGCCGCTGAAGTGGATTCCATACATGTCCCAGATCTCGCGCTCCTGGAAATCCGCGCCAGGATACAGGGGGACGGCGGAAGGCACGACCGGGTCCTGGCGGCCGGTAAATACCTTGAGCTCGAGGCCGGGCCCGCCGGTGGTCCGGTAAAGGTGGTAAACCACCTCCAACCGGTCTTCGGGGTAGTCATCCACGCCCGTCACGGAAGATAGGTAATCGTACCCCAACTCATCGCGGGCGATCTTTAAAAATTCAAGCAGCCTCTCGGGTGCAAGTACAAAGCCGTGGAAATTCGGGCGGCTGTCCGGGGTCAGGAAGTCAGGATACTGGGCGCTCAGGTCAGCGGCAGGCGATTCAACGATGGGTTGTTCGGTCAACTCGACCTCCCTCTAGGCCGGCGTCTCCGCGGAACCTTCCGGCTGGGGGCTCGCAGGGGCGTGAGTGTATTCGAAGATCTGGTCGTAACGGCGCGGATCCATCAGGTCAGGGCCAAGCACCGGAACGGGAATGGGTTCGATCGGCGCTTTCTGATACCAGCGCACCCCACTCAGGCTTTCGCGGTCGATCTTCTTCTGCAGGGTGATGAGCCCGTGCAGGAGCGCCTGCGGGGTGGGCGGGCAGCCGGGGATGTAGACGTCGACGGGGACGAATTTATCCACCCCCGAAACAACGTTATACCCTTCTTTAAACGGGCCGCCTCCGGAAGCGCATGCCCCCATGGCGATCACGTATTTTGGCTCCGGCATCTGGTTGTACAGCCGCACAATCTGCGGGACCATCTTTTTGGTCACGGTGCCGGAGACGATCATCACGTCCGACTGGCGCGGGCTGGGCCGCATAACCTCCATCCCGAAGCGGGAGAAGTCGTACCGGCTGGCGGCCGTGCAGATCATCTCGATCGCGCAGCAGGCCAGCCCAAACATCATGGGCCATAATGAATTCCGCCGGCTCCAGTTGTAGATCTTATCCAGCCGGGTGATGGTGACGTGGCTTTGCATTTCCGGGGGAACATCGTATCCTGGGCTGCTCAACTCATCGCTCATGATCCATAACTCTCCTTTGATCCGGATTTTTCCGGACGTCTAACACCGGTATTCTATCATCCTCACCACCCCCTGTCCAGTGCATCTTAAAACAAAAGAATCTTTTCTTTATTCGGCGTATAATCATTAAAGCATGGCCAACCTCCCGGAAATGATCTGCGAATATCTGCAGCAGCACGAAGCCGCCACGGCCCTGGAGCTCAGCCAGGCGCTGGAATGCACCCCCGCGAATATCCGCCACCACCTGGCCCGGCTGCGGCGGGCCGGCAAGATCGAGCTGGCCGGGCAGCAACCGGCTGCGAAAAGCCAGGGCCGCCCGCTTCACTACTACGTTCTGGGACCCGCAGCCCAGGAGCAAAACCTGGCCGGCCTGGCGTCGGCGCTGATCGAAGAACTTCTGGATGGCGCCCCGGCGGACGAAGCCAGCCGCCGGCTGGCAGGCGCAGCCCGCCGCCTGGCGGGCTCCCCCGCCCCGCAGGAGATGCATGTCGCCCGCCGGCTCAACACCGCTGTCCACCGCCTGAAGGATCTCCACTACAACCCCCGCTGGGAGGCGCGCGCCGACGGCCCCAGGCTGATCCTGGTTCACTGCCCCTACGCCGCCCTGCTGCCCGGCTACACGCAGGCGCTCTGCCAGTTCGACCGCTGCCTGCTGGAAGCCCTGCTCAGCAGGCCGGTGCACCAGCTGACCCGGCCGGGCCTCCCCCCTTGCGAATTTTCGATCCGTTGAGCTAGCCCGCCGCGCCGTTTTCCCCATCCGGGTCATGGCTGGAAACCGCCAGGGGCTCCGCCGCGGAAGCAGCCTGGCCGGAGCGTTTGCCCGGCGCCAGCATCTCAGCCCCCTGCAGGGCCAGCCCGACCTGGGCAGCCGCCAGCCAGAGGAAAAACAGGGTCGCCGCCCATTTCACAGCCTGGATGATCCCCGGGGCATTCTTCCTGGCCGCGGCCGCATCCGCTTGGAGCTCGCTCACCAGCGCCTGGTAGCGGCGGACGACATCCTGAGCCTGGGCCGCGCTGGCATCCATCCGCCGGATATCCCCCGACAGGCCGTCCACCCGATCGTGGATCTGCTGCAGATTGTCCGCCGATGCGTTCAAATCCCCGCTGAGCGCGGTCAGGGATGCCGGCAGCCCATCCAGGCTTTTCGAAACCTGTTCGATGCTCCCGCTCAGCGAGCCGGTGGAGCTGTAGCGTTTTCCCAACAGCGGGAGGGAGTTGATCAGCCCGAGGGTGTCATCCACAAACTGGGCGCTGGCCCTCGCGGAGGCCAGGGAGGATTGCGTCTTGCTGATGATACTGGTCATATTATCGCCGACCAGGCTCGCCGTGGAATGGACCATGGGGACCGTCTGATCCAGCGAGGTACCGATCTCCGCCGCGGTGGATTCCATGAGCTGGATAGACTGGCGGGATTGATCCAGCGAGGAGCTGATCAGCGACAGCCCGGATTGGGTCGTGTCCAGCGAGCGAGCGGCCAGGTCCATCAGCCCGCTGGCGCCTGCCGCAGCCCGGGGGGCTTCCACCCAAACCAGCACCAACCCGCCTGCGGAAAGGAGCGTCCCGAGGAGGGCTCCGGCCAGCAGCACCATGCCGGTGATGCGCCTCCAGGTCGAATTTAATCTCAATTTTTCCAAACTACCCTCCCCACCCTGCTCCTCCTCCCGGCGCCCCCATTCACACCCCCTGACGCTTCCCAAAGGGGAGACCGGACGATTTGCTCCTGGTTATTAATTATAGAGGCAAAGACGGAAGCCTTGCGGATGCGGCTTCCCGCCAGAACCATCGGCGGCCCGCCGCTTTGCGATATTGAAAGGGCCTTGAATGGAGGCGGGTTTTATGTGAAAATAGCCTTGGAGAATTTTAGATACTCTCCCGGTGGGGATGAAGAAGTTTCAGGCGGGGAGAATGCAGAGTCTTCGTGGCACCCTGCAAACCATATGCCTTCTGGCATTTTGTTTTTTATTTCCAGCGTCGATGGCTCCGATGGCGCCGGTGATGCTGTCGCGGTCCGGCCCCCGGACGGTGAATGCAGCCAGTCTCGAGACCTGGGATGACCCGGCTCCCCTATCAGCCCCAAACCCCTCCTTTCTTCGTAAAACTCCAACACCCGCACTTCCAGCCGCCACGCCCGCGCCGGCTTTAGCCCGCCCGCGGCTTACCCCGGCGCCGGGGACCCGGGCTCCGGGCTCAGGCCAGGTCCCGGACGCCGTCCAACCCAGTGCCCCTCTGGGAGCCGCGGTGTCGCACCTGCTGAATCTCTGCCAGGACATGGCCCTCCCGCGCTGCCTGGGCCAGCCGGGTATCGACCTCCCTCCCGCCCCAGCCGGTTATACCTGGGTCCGCCTGGAGGGGCGGTTCTCTTTTTCCGCCTACGCGCACCCCAGCGAAAACATCTTCATGGGAGATCTGGTCGATATCCCCGGCATCCAGGGCTTGAAGGCGAAAGATGGCTTTTTGTTCGGTGTGGATGGGATTGGAATGCAGGGGGGCGGTTATATCTGGCGGCTGAACAACAACCGCAAGCTGAAACCGATCTACATCCGCTACATCGCAGGCGAGTGGAAGCTGGGCGACCAGAAGGTCGTCGTCAGCGACCAGTGGCGCTACGGGGATACGGGCAGCTCGGTCGATCCGGCGAGCATCGAAAACATTCGCCTCGCGGATGCCCGGTTCGCGATCGATACCCCACCCAACCTAACCCCATATTCCTCGGTTGCCGCTTCGCCGCGCTTCCCGCTCGGGACAAAGCTCTTCGTCCCCGGCCTGTTCCAATACGGCGGCCTCTTCGAGGTGAAAGATTATGGGGGCGCTTTTGGACCTGACAGCCAGCGATTTGATGTCTATGTTGGGGAAGAGATGTCCGCCGCCTGTTTT
>JAJYJF010000035.1:10701-10985 GCA_021796375.1 Chloroflexota bacterium
CAGGATGAATCTCGTCGTGTACCAGCTCGAGCCGGCCGCCTGAGCCTGCCGGGAGGGCCCGGGGATTGCAGCGGGGGTGTCAGCCGCCGGACGCTCTCTTCGGGCTAATCGGCTTTCACCGGTCCTGCCGCCGGGCATGTTTGCTTCCCGGGCCGCAGCACAATCCCGAAGATCAGCCCCATCACCAGGCAGAAAATCCCCATCAGCGTGAAGCCTTCCTGCCAGAAACGCATCGGGAAGAGGCGGATAAGCGTATCCGAGTAATAGAACAGCCAGCTGTTCCC
>JAJYJF010000036.1 GCA_021796375.1 Chloroflexota bacterium
GGTGAGCCAGGAGAGCCGGTGACGGGTTCGCCCGTTAGCGCGAATCAGAGCGGTTCACAATTCGTGAACAAGCAGGGTGGTACCACGGAGCCTCCTTCGCCCCTGATTCGGGTGAAGGAGTTTTTATTTGTGAATAGTGAATCGCGATCCGTTTATCGATCACCGATCCCTATTCACTTTCGAAAATGAACGGAGGAAGAAATGCCGATCCCGAACTACATCCCGGCCGAGATTGAGCCAAAATGGCAGGCCAAATGGGAAGCGGATGGCCTATACCACGCCGATATCGATACCAGCCGTCCCAAATATTACGCGCTGACCATGCTCCCATACCCCTCGGGAGACCTGCACATCGGCCACTGGTACGCCATGACCCCCTCCGACGCTCGGGCGCGCTTCATGCGCATGCGCGGCTTCAACGTGATGTTCCCCATGGGGTTTGACGCCTTTGGGCTGCCCGCGGAAAACGCCGCGATCAAGCACAACATCCACCCGAAAAAATGGACCTATGCCAATATCGACCGGATGCGCAAGCAGCTGCGCAGCATGGGCGCCATGTTCGACTGGCGGCGCGAGGCCGTCTCCGCCGATCCGGAGTACTACCGCTGGACGCAGTGGTTTTTCGTCAAGCTGTACGAAGCCGGGCTGGCATACCGAAAGATGTCGCCGGTCGACTGGTGCCCGCACTGCAACACCACCCTCGCGCGCGAGCAGGTGTGGGGGGAAGACCGTCACTGCGAGCGCTGCGGCACCCCGGTGATTAAAAAAGATCTGGAGCAGTGGTTTTTCAAGATTACCCGCTACGCGGACGAGCTGCTGAGCTACGACACGATCGATTGGCCGGAGCGCGTGCGCACGCTGCAGACCAACTGGATCGGCCGGTCGGAGGGCGCCTCGGTCTTTTTTAAGACGGAGGCTGGCGACACCCTCGAGGTGTTTACCACGCGGCCGGATACCCTGTGGGGCGCCACGTTCATGGTGCTGGCTCCGGAGCATCCGCTGGTGGATAGAATCACCACGCCCGAGCAGAAGCAGCAGGTGGAAGAGTACAAGTTCCAGGCTGCCCGCCAATCGGATATTCAGCGGGAGGCGGCCGATAAAGAAAAGACCGGCGTCTTCACCGGCGGCTACGCGATCAACCCGGTCAACGGCGCGCGCATTCCGATCTGGATCGCCGACTACGTCTTGATGACCTATGGCACCGGGGCGATCATGGCCGTTCCGGCGCATGACGAGCGCGATTTTGCTTTTGCCCGCAAGTACGGGCTGCCGGTCGTGGTCGTTGTCCAGCCGGAGGGCATGCCGCCCCTGGACGGCGCAACCATGGCCGAAGCCGTCCCCGCTGCCGGGACCATGGTGAACTCGGGGCCGCTCACCGGAACGCCCGGCAGCGAAGCTTTCGAGCGCATTATCGCCTACCTGGAAGCGAAGGGCACCGGCCACCGCACGGTCAACTACCGCCTGCGCGACTGGCTGATCTCGCGCCAGCGCTACTGGGGCGCGCCGATCCCGATGGTGTACTGCCGGGATTGCGGGGTCGTCCCGGTTCCGGAGGACCAGCTGCCCGTGCTGCTGCCCGATGATGTGGAATGGCTGCCCACGGGTGAAAGCCCGCTGAAGCTGCACCCCACCTGGCGGTTTACCACCTGCCCCAAGTGCGGCGGCCCAGCCGAGCGCGAGACGGACACCATGGACACCTTCATGTGCTCGTCCTGGTATCACCTGCGCTACCTGAGCCCCAGGTATGACAAAGGTCCCTTCGACCCTAAGGAATACAGCTACTGGATGCCGGTCGACCTGTATACCGGGGGGATCGAGCACGCCACCATGCACCTGATCTACACGCGCTTCTTCCACAAGGCGCTGCGGGATATGGGCATCACGGAAGGGCCCGAGCCGATGGTTATGCTGCGCAACCAGGGCATGGTGCTGGGTGAAGATTCGGAGAAGATGTCCAAGAGCCGCGGCAATGTCATCGCCCCGGACGATCTCGTCCGGGCCTACGGCGCCGACACGGTGCGGGCCTACCTGATGTTCTTCGCCCGCTGGGATCAGGGCGGACCGTGGAACTCGAGCGGGATCGAGGGCACCGCGCGCTGGCTGAGGCGCGTCTGGACGATGATCAGCGAGACGACCGGCCCCGAAGCCGGAGCCCAGAAGCCGGCAGCCGATGAGCAGACCATCCGCATCCTGCGCCGCAAGGTCCACCAGACGTTAAAGGCGCTCACCCGCGATTTCGAGACGCTGGAGTTCAACACGATCATTTCCGGCCTGATGGAGCTGTATAACGAGATGTCAAAGGCGCGCCAGGCGGGCGCAGCCGGGACCCCGGCCTGGGATGAGGCGATCGATATCTACCTGCGGATGCTGGCCCCGGTGGCACCGCACGTCAGCGAGGAGCTCTGGCAGTACACCGGCAAGCCGTACTCGATCCACACCCAGCCGTGGCCGAGCGTGGATGAAGAAGCCGCCGCGCAGGAGCAGATCACGCTGGTCGTCCAGGTGAACGGCAAGGTCCGCGACCGGATCAGCCTGCCCGCCGACGTCTCCCAGGAGGGTGCGAAGTCTGCCGCCCTGGAAAGCGAGGCGGTCAAGAAGCTGCTGGACGGCAGGCCAGCCCGCCAGGTGATCGTCGTTCCTGGCAAGCTGGTGAATGTGGTGGTTTAGCCAGGAAAAGATTCCATAAATACATGGACCATCCGGATGGTCCATGTCGATAATCTTAGCCCAGGGCAGGAATCACAACCAAAAACATGACGAATCCCAAGAAATTAAGCTTGGGATCGTCATGTTTTTTACTTTCCGGCCTATTGAACCGTATACTCCAGCGTCTGATACTGGCTGCCGTTGAGCGAGATCACCACCTTGTAGCTGCCGGCCGGCCAGGGAGCCTTCGGCGCCAGGGTGAAATCGACGTAGCGGGTGCCATCGCTGGTTGCGCTGGTCGTGTCAATCTCGGTATTGGGGCTGGCGGCTCCGCCGGCGTCGACAACGTACCACACGGCGGTGAGTTCGGTGCCCGCCGGGGCGTCTTTCAGGTGGACGACCGCGTGGATCACCGCGTTGGGGCTGAAGGCGGTGGTGGGATTAACCGGGTGGCGGTCGCCGCCGGCGGTCCCGGCGGCGAGCACGACCGAATCGATCACGCTCGCGCTCACCAGGCCGAGCGTGGCGGTCGGGACGAGCGGGACGAGGGTCGGTTCCTCGGGCGGAGGGGTTTGCGCTTCGGTTGGGACCGCGGTGATTTCAGGAACAGCCGTCTCTGTAGGTGCTTCCGGAACGGAGGTGGGCGGCTGCAGGACCTGGGTTGGCTCCTGGATGGCGGCTGCCGTGGGGGTTTCCCGCGGGAGGCCGGTGATGGCTTTGCAAGCCAGCCCGGGGAAGATTAGCACCAGGATTAAAATATATGGGAAGGATCGCTTCATCAAAAACCCTCTTCACCCCGGGTGTAAAACCAGTTGAGGTTGGGTGGCGGAGTTCCGTAGGGCCATTATACCCGCGGGTTTCTGGTTTGGAGCAGCGGGTTTACAGATCGGTGTACCGGGAGGCAGAATGCGTTTCGAAGATCTGAACTGGATGGATATTGAAAAGTACCTGCAGCAAGACGACCGGCTGATCCTCGTGACCGGCGCATGCGAGCAGCACGGGTACCTCAGCCTGCTGTCGGACGTTCAGGTGCCGCAGGCGCTCGCGGACGCCGCCAGCCGGGAGGCGGGCGTCCTGGTGGCGCCGGCGGTGAGCTTCGGGGTTTCCCCGTATTTTTTGAGCTACCCCGGGACGCTCAGCCTGCGGGTTTCCACCTTCCTCGACCTGGTTGAAGATATCGTGCGCTCCGCGTACGGCGCCGGCTTCCGCAGGATCCTGGTGCTGAACGGCCACGGCGGGAACGACCCGGTCCGCGGCCGGCTCGTTGAGCTGAGCAACCAGCTGGCGGGCCTGCGGGTCAGCTGGTACTCGTGGTGGCTCTCCGCGGGCGCCGCGGGGGTGGCGGAGCGCCGCCATCTCCAGCGCAACCACGCCGGTTGGCTGGAGAACTTCCCGTTCACCCGCGTGGCCGAAGTCCCGGGGGGCGAGAAAACGGTCCAGCCCGTAACGGAGATCCTCAGCGCGGCTGCGACGCGCCGGCTCTATGGAGACGGGGTATTTTCAGGCGCCTACCAGGCCTCCGACGAAGTCATGCAGGAACTGTTCTCGACCTGCTTGGAGGAGGTCCTGCAGCTGCTCCTCTTCAAAGAGGCATAAAGATTTTACAATCTCATTACAGCCAGACAACGGTTCTTTTACCTGCCTTCGCTAGAATTTGAAATGATCCCAACCGGAAGATAACCGGAGGGATCAACCAAAACGGAGGAGGTATTTTATGAACCGCATCTTCAAAACCCTGCAAAAGCTGGTCCTGGCTGGCGTGGCCGCCAGCATGATTTCGGGCCTGATCCTGGTTTTCCCCAGCGCACCGGTCTTTGCCGCGGCTGGGAATCAATCCAGCAACCCACCTGCCGCGCAAACCACGCCGCCAGGCCAGAAAGTGAGCCAGAAAGAGCGGCTGCAGAAGCGCTTCAAGCAGGAGCAGAAAGCCCTGGCGGCGCAGGGCAAACAGATTGACCGGGCGACGGTTCTGGTGAACCGGGCGCAGAAGCTGATCGGCCGCGCCCTGGCGAAAGGCTGGCCGGTCGAGGTCCTCCAGACCGCGCTCGAGGATTTCAAAGACGCGCTCACCTCAGCCGCAAAGATGCACGCGGGTGCCAGCCAGATCCTGAGCGCCCACGGCGGGTTCAACGCCAATGGGATGGTTACCAACGCCGGCCAGGCTCGCCAGACGGTCTTCAGCGCGGCAGAATCGCTGCTCGAATCCCACCAGGTCCTGAGCAACGCCTTCACCGACCTGCTGAAAGAGGTCACCAGCTTCCGCAAGTCGTTCAGACCCGGCCCGAAAGCAACGCCGGCTCCGGCATCAGGCGTTTAGCTGGAAACCAGAACCGAGGACAGGCGGGTGACCATCCCGCCTGTCAGCATTTAATCCAGCCGCGCACACATCCTCCCGCAACCATTCTCGAAAGCATCCTCAGGGCTTAAAATCCAGGGTGCTACCGGTCAAGACCGGTGAAATCAAACGGAGGAAATCATGAACGCTGCAGATCGGAAAGCCATCCAGACGGATCGAGCCCCCAAAGCCCTCGGCCCCTACTCGGTTGCCGTGGTGCTGGGTGACCTGGTGTTTGCGTCCGGGCAGGCAGGGATCGACCCGGACACCAATGAGCTCGTTCTCGGTGGAATCGAGCCAGAAACCTGCCAGGTGCTCACCAACTTGAAGAATGTGCTTGAGGCGGCCGGCTCGCGGATGGAAAACGTGGTCAAAACGACGGTCTTTCTGACAAACATGGCCGAGTTTGCTAAGATGAACGCCATATACGGCGAGTTTTTCAAGGCAAACTATCCGGCCCGGTCGACCGTGCAGGTTTCCGCGCTCCCCAAGGGCGCGGTGGTCGAGATCGAGTGCATTGCGGCCAAGGCAGGGTGATGGCAGGCTATGCCCGGGCAGCTTATTTTGCTGGTCGATGACGAGCCGAATATCATCCAGCTGGCGCGGATGTACCTGGAGCGGGATGGCTACCGGGTGGATGCGGTGGGCGATGGGCAGGCTGCCCTGGACGCGGTGGCCAGCCAGCGCCCGGCGCTGGTCGTCCTGGATTTAATGCTGCCGGCGGTGGATGGTTTCGAGGTCTGCCGCCAGCTGAGGGCTGCCAACAACCCGGTTCCAATCTTGATGGTGACCGCCCGCGACGAAGACGTGGATAAGATCCTCGGCCTCGAGATGGGGGCTGACGATTACCTGACCAAGCCTTTCAATCCCCGCGAGCTGGTCGCCCGGGTGAAAGCCATCCTGCGCAGGGGCGAGCGGGCGGCGGCGCCCTCCGGGAGCGCGCCGCTGCTTTTCGCCGATCTCACCATCGATACCGCCCGGCGGGAAGCGCGCGCCGGCGGCCGGCTCCTGGACCTGCGCGCCCAGGAGTTTGAGGTGCTTCTGGCGCTGGTGCAGAACCAGGGGCTGGCGCTCAGCCGCGAGAAGCTGCTCAACCTGGCCTGGGGATACGATTTCTACGGCCAGACGCGCACGGTCGATGTGCATATCGCCCAGCTGAGAAGAAAACTCTCCGGGTCGCGGGCGCGCATCGAGACGGTTCCTGGGGTTGGATACAAGCTGGTGTCGTGATGCTGTCTTCTTTGCGCGCGCGCCTCTGGCTGACTTACCTGCTGCTGATCCTGGTCATCCTGGGGGCGATCGGCGGATCGCTTTTGCTCTTCGGGATCCGCTACAGCGGGTACATCCAGGCCGAAAACAAGCTGCGGGTAGCCGCCTCGGTCCTGGACACGCGCCTGGCGGACCTGCCGTCCTGGCAAATTGCGGTGATCCAGCGGGCTGCCGAGCGCATCGACGCGAACCAGAAAGTTCGCGTGCTGCTGCTGTCTGGCAGCGGCGAAGTGCTGGTCGATTCGCGCGCGGGATCCGCCCCCGGGTTCGTGGGCTTGCGGCCGCCCTTCCACGTCCAGACCGAAGCTCAGATCACGCCGCTTTTCCTGCGCGATGCCAGCGGGAACCAGTGGCTGTACCGGATCGCCTCGCTCGCCGACGGCAGCTACCTGATGGTTGCCATCCCCCGGCCAAAGATCAACCTCAGCCTGCAGGGACTGCTCGCGGATGAGTTCCTGCTGGCCGGCTTCCGGGCGGGCGCGGTGGCGCTGGTCCTGTCGCTGATCCTGGTGGGGGTGATGGGGTGGTGGATCGCGTCGCCGCTCCGCCGGATGGCGGCGGCGGCCGGCGCGGTCGCCCGGGGAGAGTTCAAGCCCATCCCGCTGGAGGGACCGGGAGAGGTCCAGCAGCTTGCCCGGTCGTTCAATGAGATGACGAACCGGGTTCAAATCGGGCAGAAATCCCAGCGAGATTTCGTCGCCAACGTTTCGCACGAGCTGAAGACGCCCCTGACGTCCATCCAGGGGTTCGCGCAGGCCATCCTGGACGGCACAGCCAGCACGCCGGAAGGCTTGCAGCAGGCCGCCTCGGTGATCTACAGCGAGGCGGGGCGGATGAACCGCCTGGTGCTGGACCTGCTGACCCTGGCCCGGCTGGACGCCGGGACCGCAAACCTGAAGCGGGAGCCCCTCGACCTGGGCGCGCTGCTGCGCGGGGCGGCTGAAAAGCTCATCCCCCAGGCGCGGGACGCACAGGTAGACCTGCGGGTGGACCTGCCGCCGCTCAACGGGATCCTGGGGGACGAAGACCGCCTGGCCCAGGTTTTCACCAACCTCCTGGATAACGCGATCAAGTACACCGGCGCGGGCGGCCGGATCCTGCTCACTGCCCGCCAAACCGCGGAGATGGTTGAGGTCAGCGTGGCGGATAACGGCCCCGGGCTCTCCCCGGAAGATCAGGCGCAGATCTTTGAGCGTTTTTACCAGGCGGACAAATCGCGCCGGGGTGGGGGGAGCCGGGGCGTCGGGCTCGGGCTCGCGATCGCCCGGGAAATTGTCCAGGCACATGGTGGTACAATTGCGGTGGCGAGTGCGCCCGGTAAAGGCAGCAATTTCGTCGTTCGGTTCCCGGTTGTGCGGTCAGAAGATGCAGCCCTGGCCCGTAGAACAAAATAAACCCCTCACCGGCCAGCCGCCATGCGCGGTACGGTCCGGGTCTCTCCAGGAAATTACGCTGCCGGTTCGCGCGGAATGCCCGTTGCCTCGATCGTCGTCCCCTGTTATAACGAGCAGCCAACCATCTGCCTGCTGCTGGAAGCAGTTTATAACCAGACCTACCCGCGCGAGCAGATGGAAGTCATCGTTGCGGATGGGGGCTCGAGCGATGGGACGCGGGAGGCCATCCGGGGTTTTTGCGAGGCGCATCCGGACCTGCGGATCCGGGTGGTCGAGAACCCGCAGCGCATCATCCCGGCGGCGCTGAACCGGGCGATCGCGGCAGCCGGCGGCAAGTTTATCGTCCGCCTGGATGCCCATTCCGCACCGCAGCCGGATTATGTTGCGCGCTGCGTGGCTGCGCTGGAGGCCGGGTTGGGGACCAGCGTCGGCGGCGTCTGGGATATCCGGTCGGGAAATTCATCCTGGATGGCGCGGGCGATTGCGGCGGCGGCGGCCCACCCGCTGGGGGTTGGCGACGCGCGGTACCGCTATACCACCCGGGCGGGAAGCGTGGACACGGTCCCATTTGGGGCATTTCCGCGGGCGCTGATCGATCAGATGGGTCCCTTCGATGAGACCCTGCTCACGAACGAGGATTACGAGTTTAATACCCGCATCCGCCGCCGTGGGGGTACGATCTGGTTGGACCCGCAGATCCGCTCCGTTTATTTCGCCCGGTCCGATCTGGGCGCGCTGGCCCGCCAGTACTGGCGCTACGGCTATTGGAAAGTTCGCATGCTCCGGCGCTATCCCGGGAGCATCCGCTGGCGCCAGGCCCTGCCGCCGGTTTTTGTCCTGAGCTTGCTGGGGCTGGCGGCGGGGGCGGTTTTTTCTCCCGCGTTTCGCTGGCTGCTGGCCGGGGAACTCGGCGTTTACGCAGGCGTCTTATTGGTAGCCGGTTTTCTTTCCTCTCTCCAGCGGATGGATTTTGCGTATCTCCTGGGCCTGCCGCTTGCCATCGCCGTCATGCACCTTTTCTGGGGGTCGGGCTTCTTATGGAGCCTGGTGAGAAAATAAGAGATAAATCGTGACCGATATCACCAAGACTGCCAAGCAAACTCGCAAGAAGTCGGTCGCATGGCGCGTGCGCCCCGGCGAGCAGCGCGTGCTGCTGCTTGTCGGAGACCTGATCGCCGCCTCCCTCGCCGAGCTCGGGGCCCTGTACGTCTGGGGGATGGGGGATTGGTTCGGGTTCAGCACCCGGTTCTTCACCGACCGGGTCAGCCATACCCAACCCTGGTTTTTCTTCCTGCCCATCATCTGGATCATTTTTATGATCGAGCTGTACGATGTGCACCGCTCGCACAGCCGCGCGGATACCGACCGCGGCGTGTTCGTCTCGGCGGGGATTGCCCTGGCGGTCTACCTGCCGATCTACTTTCTCTCGAAAGGCGACAACCTGCCGCGGCTGGGATTTGGAGCTTTCCTGCTCCTGGCGACTGTCCTGACTCTGATCTGGCGGAATTTGTTCATCTCGCTTTTCAGCACCCCGCGCTTTATGCGCCGGGTGCTCATCGTGGGAGCCGGCCGCTCCGGGACCACCCTCCTGCGCGTTCTGGATGACCTGTGGCCTCCGCCGTTTTACGTAGTCGGCCTGATCGATGACGACGAGGAGAAGAAGGGCAGCCGGATTGGAAACTATCAGGTGCTGGGCGGCTGCGAGCACCTCCTGCAGATCGTCGAGGACGAATTCGTTTCAGACCTGATCTTTGCCATCTCGGGCGAGTTGAACGCGGACATGTACCAGTCCATCCTGGACGCGGAGGAGCACGGGGTGGAGGTCACCACCATGCCGATCTTCTACGAGGAGACCCTGGGGCGTGTTCCGATCTTCCATCTCGATACGGACTGGATCCTGCGCTCCTTCATCGATCAGGCGCACGCCAGCGGCTTCTACGAGCTTTTCAAGCGCATCGTCGATATCCTCGGCGGCCTGGCGGGCACTTTCATTCTCGGGCTGCTCCTGCCGGTGATCAGCCTGATGATCCTGCTCGATACCGGGTTTCCAATCTTTTTCACCCAGAAACGGCTCGGGAAAAATGGGAAGACTTACCCGATCCTTAAATTCCGCACCATGCGCCGGAATTCCGAGGGCGACGGCGAGGTGCGGGTCACGACCCGCGACGACGACCGGATCACCCGCACGGGGACCTTCCTGCGCAGGAGCCACCTGGATGAGCTCCCCCAGTTTATCAACGTCTTGAAAGGGGAGATGAGCCTGGTAGGGCCGCGAGCGGAGCGGTCCGAACTGGTATCCACCTTGCAGCACAACATCCCCTTCTACCGGGCGCGCCTGCTCGTTAAACCGGGCATCACGGGCTGGGCGCAGGTGAATTTCGGGTATGCGGCCACCGTCGAGGACACGGCGGTCAAGCTGGAATACGACCTGTATTACATCAAGCACCGCAGCGTTTTGATGGATTTCGTCATCCTCCTGCGGACCGCAGGGACCGTTTTTGGCCTGCAAGGCCGTTGAGCAGGGGCGTATGGCGGCGTTGACCGGCTCGCAGTGGGAAGAGTATTTACGCCAGTTTCCCGGCGCGCACCTCCTGCAGACGGCGCCCTGGGGGGAGTTGAAAGCCGGTTTTGGATGGCAGGCTGAGCGTTGGGCCGGCCAGACCGCGGGGGCGCAGATCTTGTTCCGGCGGCTGCCGCTGGGTTTCAGCATGGCTTACATCCCGAAGGGGCCGGTGGGGGAGGACTGGGCCGGCCTGTGGCCGGAGATCGATAAGCTGTGCCGGAAGCATCGCGCTGTCTTCTTGAAGGTCGAGCCGGATGCGTGGGAAAATGACCCGCCGGGATTCGAAAACCGCCTCCCGGGTTTTATCCCCAGCCCGTATTCCATCCAGCCGCGCCGGACGGTGGTGATCGACCTCCAGGCGGGCGAGGGGGAGCTCCTGGCGCGGATGAAACAAAAGACCCGCTACAACATCCACCTGGCCGAGAAAAAAGGCATCTCCGTCCGCGAGAGCGGCGACCTGGCTGCTTTCAGCCGGATGATGGCGCTCACCGGCCGGCGGGATGGGTTCGGGACCCATTCCCCGGAGTACTACCGCAGGGCGTACGAGCTGTTTTCCGCGGACGGGTCTTGCGCGCTGCTCCTGGCCGAGTTCCAGGGCCAGCCGATCGCCGGCCTGATGGTTTTCCGGCGCGGAAGGCGGGCCTGGTATCTGTACGGGGCCTCCAGCGAAATCGAAAGGAACCGGATGCCGGCTTACCTCTTGCAGTGGGAGGCCAT
>JAJYJF010000037.1 GCA_021796375.1 Chloroflexota bacterium
CGTAGCTGGCATCGGTGATCTCGAGCGCCATCTTGAGGATGGCATCCAGCGTATCCTTGAGGTTGGAGCGCGAGGAGATGAGCATCCCGGCCCGGTGCAGCCGCCGCAGGGCTTTCTCCCGGCGGGCCTGCTCCTGGGAGGCGAGCGCCGCGGCGCGCGCCCGGCCGAGAGCCAGGGCGGCCAGGGCGGCCAGCGCATCCAGGGCCGGCGGTTGGGCGGCCTCCGCCAGGCGCGCTTCTCCGCCGGAGACGGTCATGATTCCGAGGACCTGCCCCTCGCTGACCAGCGGCAGCGCGAGCAGCGGCGAGCCCGCGCCAGCCTGGACCGCGCGGCTTTCGACCGCCCGCCGGGCCAGGCGGAGTTCGCTCGCCCCCGGGGTGGGCCCAACCAGCTCGACCAGGCCGCCGCTGGCGCTGTCTACCGAGAGGAGCGCCACGCGCGAGCCCGGGTCGATCTCGCGGGCGCCCGCGGCAACCCTCTCCAGCACCGCGCGCACCGCCTCCGGGTCGTCTCCCCGGAGGTGGTTGAGCGCCTGCCCGATCTCCCGGATCTGCACGAGGATTTCTGTGGGATCGTTCATAAGCCGTTCAATTGATCATAACGCACATTCAAGATAAAGCCGATCTGCCATCCCGGCCTTCTGGGCGCCCTCCGGGTGGGCCGGATTGCCCGCTTCGCCCAAACATGGCAATCCGGCTCGAGTGACCTGAGAATAAAATGCTTCCAAACTCACATTATCATACGATCGGGGGCTCGAAAAGAACAGTACCCGAATGGGGAATCATTTCCACGATCTCCGGCGCGGAGCTCGCCCCCAGCGGATCGCCGCCGCGCAGGACGAGACCTTCAGGCCAGCAGGCGGGCATTGATCTCGCGCACGTCCTCCGTATAGCGTTCCAGCTCGGTCTGCAGGCGCGCGGTATCGCCGCCGTACTGCACGCGGCGGGTCAGAAAGGCGAACTCCTCCCCGGCCGGGTCGGGCATGGAGACGTCGCGGGCGTTGCCGCGCACCATGCGCATGGCGTCGATCAGCCAGCGCAGGAAGGTGTGCGCCTTGCGCAGACGGGTGTAATCGTCGGGGGAGAGCAGCCCGGCTTCCGCCAGGGCCGCCATGGCGTCACGGGTGTTGGTCTGGCGGAGGGAAGGATGGTCTTTCCCGTGGGCGATCTGCAGCCCCTGGACCAGGTACTCGACATCCACCAGCCCGCCCAGGCTGTACTTCAGGTTGAAGCTCCCCCCCTTCACCAGGTGGCGCAGCTGCCGCTCGCGCATGGCCCGCATCGCGGTGACGTCGAAGGGCTCGCCGGTATAGATGAACTCGTCGCGCAGCCGGGCGGCCTGCGCGCCCACCAGGGCGTCCCCGGCCACCGGGCGCAGCCTGACCAGCGCCTGCCGCTCGTACGCCCAGGCCGGACCGCCGGGCGCGAAGTAGCGCCGGAAGGAATCCAGCGATACCGAGAGGCTGCCGGCTTTGCCGTAGGGGCGCAGCTGCAGGTCGATGGTAAAAATCCCCTCCTGGCGGGCGTGAATGGACTGGATGAAGTTTTCCACCAGCTTCTCGTAGAACTCGGTGGAGGTGATCTGGTGCGGGCCGCTGGTGACGCCGTTCCCGGCGTAGAGGAACATCAGCTCGACGTCGGAGGCGAAGCCCATCTCGCGGCCGCCGAACTTGCCGAGCGCCAGAACGGCCATCTGGCTGATCTCGCCCGTCTCCAGAAGGGGCGTGCCGTAAGCGGCGCGCAGGTCTTCGTGGCACAGGTGGAAGGCGGAGTTGGCGACCACTTCGGTCAGGCCGGTCAGCTCGGCGGAGAACTCGGTGAACTCCCGGGTTTGCCCGAGGATGTGGCGCATGTCGATGCGGAACATCTCGCGGTCTTTAAACGCGTTGATCGCGCCAACCCAGGCGGCAGCGGCGGCGCCGCCCTCCGCCTCCAGCGCCGGCGCTTGCGGTCCCTCCCGGACGCCGCGCAGGATGACCTGCAGCTCGGATTGGAGCTGGCCGGGCGACTTGGCGGTGGATAGCGCGCCGACGTCGCGCACCACCGGGAAGAGGTTCTGGTACTGCATGCGCAGAAAATCGTCCCACAGGAACTGGCTGACGCCCAGCAGGCGGGCCAGGGCGTTCAGCACCTCGGGCCGCTCCAGGGAGGTCAGCTCGTCCGGCCAGTTGGGGCGCTTGAACAGGTCGGCCAGGAACTTGCCAAACTGCAGCAGGGCGGCTTCCGGGTTGGGCGACAGCGGCAGCAGGTGGGTGAAGTGCTTGATCAGCACGGTCGCCGTGCGCAGCTCGCGCTGCTTCTGCGGGTCGGTGATCTTGCGCCCGCTGCTGTCCGTGACGTACAGCACGTCCTTCACCCGGTTGCCGGTCGTCTCCACGATGACTCGGGCGATGTAGACGCCGTTCAGGGAAAGCGCGTTGGTGAACTCGTACAGGAAGCCAAACGTGTCGCGCGTCTCGATGCGCAGCACGGTGTAGGCGTCGCTGGATTCGTTGTCGACCTCCAGGCCGATCGGGTACAGCGTGCGGATGTCGCTGTTATCGGGCAGCGCGCCCTCCATCGTCAGGCTGGTGGCCACCCGGCGGGCCAGCTCGCCGCGCACCTCCGCGCGCTGGCCCGCGCGCAGCTTTTGAAGCGCCGCGGCGATCTCCTCGCGGTAGGCCTCCCAGGTCTGGGGTGTGTTCGCTCCCGGGTTGACCGGCCAGACCACCAGCTCGTCGACGATTTTGCGCCGCGAATCCGGGCCGCGCGCCTCGGCCGGCCCAGGCCCCGGCTCGTAGGTGAAGGCATCGCCGCTGGCGATATCCATGCCGTACACCACCATCAGGCCGCAGATCAAAGAGAGCTCGCCCGGGAAGTCGAAGGCCACCACGGTGACCTGCCAGGAGCCGTCCTCGCGGCGGAGGGCGTCGACCTCGACCGGGTGCTCGTTATCGAGCTGGCCGGCCAGCTCGGCATGACGGGCCACCTCCGCCGGGCTGAAGCGCTCGGCGTACGAGGGCGCCATGCGGTCCAGGTGGCGGTGGACGGCCGGATCCGGCGCGGGGCTGGCCGCCGGAGTCTGGGGAATTATGGGCTGTGTGGGCATGTTTCCGCTCCCAACGTAACGCAAGAAGATGGCCCGGACCTGGGTACAGCGCTGCTGGTAGTGGACCAGGAACTGCTCACCAGCGTCCTGGCCGGAAAAGCCCAGGCGGCGGGCCAGCTGGGAAATCGCTTCCCGGTCCTGGGGCAGGCTGTGGGTCTGGCGGTAATCCATCAGCTGGAGGTGATGCTCGATCGAGCGCAGGAAGAGGTATCCCTCGGTGAGGATGCGCGCCTCCTCGGCGCCGAGCAGGTGGAACGAGGCCAGCCGCGAGAGGGCATCCAGCGTGTTGGCGGTGAGGATTTCCGGCTGAGCTGCTCCGTGCGCTAGCTGCAGCAGCTGGGCGGTGAACTCGATATCCCGGATCGAGCCCTCCCCGAGCTTGACCTCGCCCCAATCGCGGCTTGCCAGGCGCAGCTGGCTCTCCATGCGCCGCTTCATGGCGTAGATTTCCGGGCGCAGCGTCGCGAAGCTGGCGCCGAAGATAAGCTGGCGCGCCTGGTGGAGGAAGTCCCTGCCGGCGGAGGGGCTGCCGGCGACGGCGCGCGCCTTCAGGATAGCCTGTTTTTCCCACAGCCGGGCATGCTTGCGCAGGTAGGTCAGGTAGCCGCCCGGGGTCGAGATCAGCGGGCCGACCCGCCCCCAGGGGCGCAGGCGCATATCCACCCGGTACAGGAAGCCTTCCCCGGTGATCCCTGCCAGGCCGTCGATCAGCAGCTCGCCCGCTCGCTGGACGGTCTGGATCGAGACGGACTCATCGGCGGCCAGGAAGAGCAGGTCGATATCCGAGGAGTAGTTGAGCTCGCGCCCGCCGAGCTTGCCCAGGGCCACCACCACCAGGCTCTCGGGCGGGATGCCCGCCTGGGCGGCGGCGATTTTCAGGCAGGAGCGCGCGAGCGCGTCGGCCAGGTTGGAAAGCTGGCGGACCGCCGCGGGCAGGCTGTACAGCCCGAGCAGGTCGCTCGCGCCGATGCGCAGCAGCTCCCAGCGCTGGTAGCGGCGCAGGGCATCCAGCTTTCCGGCCGGCGATTCCGCTTCCGCCGCGGCCTGGGCCTCAGCATAGAACTGCTCCACGGGCTTGGCGGCGGCCAGGCGGCGGTACTCGGCCAGGCGCTCGTATTGAGCCGCGTTGCGCAGCAGAATCTCGGTCAGGTACTGGCTGCCGTCGAAAATCGCCGCCAGGATCTCGATCGCGCGCGGGTTGCGCGCCAGGAAGGCCAGAAAAGCCAGCGGATCTTCGACGTGCCCGGTGAAGCGGTCCAGGCTGACGAGCACGCGGTCAGGCCAGGCCGCCCGGGAAAGCGCCTGGGCAAGGTGAGGCAGCAGCGCCGCGACCGCGCGGGCGCGCGCCTCGCCGGAAGCCAGCCGGCGCAGGGTGCGCTCGGCCGCCCCGCGGTCGGTGAAGCGGATCGGGGCCAGCAGCAGCCGGGCTTCGGGGCTGGCGAGCAGGTCTTCGGTTTCTTGCAGGGCGGGTTCGGGCATCTTCTCAGCCTGGGGCCGGGGGACGATCTACCGGTTGAGATACGATTATAGAGATCGTTGCGCGGGGTGTCAACTGGCTGTTCCCCCACATCCCCCCCCGTCACGAAATGCGTCACGGAATTCATTGACGCCCGGGGCGCTGGGCGTATTCAAAGGGCGGGCGTGGATTTTCAGGGGCGCACCCCCGGGGCGCGGGGACGTAATCGTACTTTTTGTTGGAACTGGCGGTTATGAGTTTATAATAGATTTAGTTCACTCAGCTGGACCGATCCTCCATCTTACACAATTTACCGTGAAAAAATAAATAGCTTCAACGAAAAGGGCGACTTCAGTTTGTCTATTGGTGGCCTGGTCCTCGAAGCCTCAAGCGTGTAAGGCACTATAACCGTCCTTCAAGGGAGATAGTAACCTAATGTTTGAACAAGCCTTCAAAAACATCGATGACATTCTCTGGAAAGAGGCTGGCTGCACCACCGAACTTGATTACACCGAGCAGACTTCCTGGCTGCTGTTCTTGAAATACCTCGATGGGCTGGAACAGGACCGGGCAGATGAAGCGGCCCTGGAAGGCAAGAAATACTCGTATATCCTCGACAAGCCTTACCGTTGGGAGGAATGGGCTGCGCCTAAAGGTCCGGACGGCAAGCTCGATCACAATAAAGCCTTGGTTGGCGACGACCTCACCGCTTTCGTCAATGGGAAGCTGATCCCTTACCTGCACGGCTTCAAGCTGAAGGCCAGCGGGCCGAACACCATCGAATATAAGATTGGGGAAATCTTCGCCGAGATCAAAAACAAGATCTCCAGCGGTTACAACATGCGCGAGATCATCGACCAGATTGACGAGCTGCGTTTCCGCTCCCAAATCGAGAAGCACGAGCTGTCACACCTTTACGAGGCTAAGATCAAGAACATGGGCAACGCCGGACGCAACGGCGGCGAGTATTACACCCCGCGCCCGCTAATTCGCGCCATTATCAAGGTAGTCAAGCCTAAGATCGGTGAGCACATCTATGATGGAGCCTGTGGCTCGGCGGGCTTTTTGTGCGAGTCGTTCGATTATCTGAAAGCGAACAATACCCTCACCACCGATGACTTCAAAACACTGCAAGAGCGCACCTTCTACGGCAAGGAAAAGAAGTCGCTGGCCTACGTGATCGCCATCATGAACATGATCCTGCACGGTATCGATGCACCGAGGGTCCTGCATACCAACACGCTTAGTGAGAACCTGGCCGATGTCCAGGAGAAGGACCGGATGGAGGTGATCCTTGCCAATCCCCCCTTCGGTGGTAAGGAGCGCAAGGAGGTCCAGCAAAACTTCCCAATCCGTTCCGGCGAAACCGCGTACCTGTTCCTTGAGCATTTTATCAAGATGCTCAAGGCCGGAGGGCGGGCAGGCGTGGTCATCAAGAATACATTCCTCTCCAATACCGACAATGCCTCCGTAAGCCTTCGTAAGCTGCTACTAGAAAGCTGTAACCTGCATACAGTGCTCGATTGCCCCAGTGGCACTTTCCAGGGGGCCGGCGTGAAGACGGTTGTGCTTTTCTTCGAGAAAGGAGCGCCGACCCGCAAGATCTGGTACTACCAGCTCGACCCCGGGCGCAGCCTGGGCAAGACCAACCCGCTCAACGACGACGACCTGGCTGAGTTTGTGATGCTGCAACAGACCTTCGCCGACTCGCCTAAAAGCTGGAATGTGGACGTAGCGGCTATAAATAAAACCTCCTTCGACCTCTCGGTGAAGAACCCGAACGGCGGTGAGGCAGTGACGTACCGCAGTCCTCAAGAAATTATGGACCAAATCGCCGCATTAGATTCTGAAAGCGCCAAGTTGCTTCAGGTCATTCGGGGGTTGTTATGAAAAAGGGTTGGAATACAGTAAATTTAGGTGATGTTTGCGACTTGATGACAGGTGGAACTCCAAGTAGAGACAAATCTGAATACTTTAGTAATGGAAAGATAAAATGGCTCGTCTCTGGAGATATTCATTTGCGAGAGATTTATGATTGTGAAGGAAGAATTACAGAAGAGGGGATGAAAAACTCTAACGCGAAATTTCTGCCAGTGAATTCGGTAATTATTGCATTGAATGGGCAAGGGAAGACTCGTGGAACCGTCGCCATATTAAGAACTGAGGCTACTTGCAACCAATCACTAATTAGTATTTATCCCAAAAATCCTTCACTATTGCTACCTGAGTTTATTTTTATCAATTTACATGGAAGATATGAGGAACTGAGAAAAATTACTGGTGATGATGGAAATGATAGAAGGGGGCTGAACATGTCCTTAATTAGTAGTATTCAGATCCCTATACCTCCACTAATTGAGCAACAGCATATCGTTGAAATACTCAGTGAAGCGTTTGCGGGTATCGCCACCGCCAAGGCCAATTCCGAAAAGAACCTTCAAAACGCCCGTGCTTTGTTTGATAGCTACTTGAACGCCATCTTCTCCAAACATATAGATGGGTGGGAGGAGACAACAATAGACAAGCTATCGACCAATTTGGACAGCAAACGTGTTCCCATTACAAAGAGCGATCGAAATAACGGCGAGTATCCTTATTATGGCGCATCTGGAATCGTTGACTATGTTGCTGATTACATCTTCGATGGCAACAACCTATTGGTTTCCGAAGATGGGGCAAATTTACTTATGAGGTCAACTCCAATTGCTTTCTCGGTTAGTGGTAAATACTGGGTGAATAACCACGCACACATTTTGAATTTTGAGAATATGGCCACACAGCGATTTGTCGAGTTCTACTTGGAAAGCATCAAACTGGATGAATTTATCACGGGTGCGGCACAACCAAAATTGAATCAGAAGGCGCTCAACTCGATCCCGATCCCCATTCCCAGGAGTGTAGAAGCTCAGGCGAGAGTTGTTGAGTGCATAGAATCATTTTCGACCGAAACAAAAAGCCTTGCATCAATTTACCAACAAAAACTCGCTGGGTTGGACGAGTTGAAGAAGTCACTGCTCCATAAGGCATTCAATGGGCAATTGTAGGACCGATGCCATGAACGAAGCTGAAACCCGAGCCGAATATATCGACCCTGCGCTCTCAGCGGCGGGTTGGGGAGTAATCGAAGGAAGTCGCATCCGGCGCGAGTATTCCATAACGCCTGGACGCCTCGAAGGCCAGGGGCGGCGCGGCAAGGGGCTCACCGCCGATTATGTGCTGATCTATCGCAACACCCGGCTGGCGGTCGTTGAGGCTAAGGCCTGGGATGAACCGCTGACCCAGGGCGTGGCGCAAGCCAAGGACTACGCGGGCAAGCTCGCTATCCGTTTTACCTACGCGGCCAACGGCCAGGGTATTTACCGCATCGACATGCAGGAAGGTAACGAAGGGGAGCAGCCGCGCTTCCCCACCCCCGATGAGCTTTGGAACCTGACCTTCACCGAGCAGGATGCCTGGCGGGATCGTTTCGCCACCGTACCCTTTGAAGACCGGGGCGGGTATTTCGAGGGCCGCTACTACCAGGACATCGCCATCGAGCGGGTGCTGGAGGCTATCGCGGCGAAGAAGCAGCGCATTCTACTGACGCTCGCCACCGGGACGGGAAAGACCTTCATCGCCTTTCAGATCGCCTGGAAGCTCTTCCACAGCCGTTGGAACTTGAGCCGCGAGCCATCCCGCCGCCCGCGTATCCTGTTCCTGGCCGACCGCAATATCCTGGCTGACCAGGCGTACAACGCCTTCTCGGCATTCCCCGAAGACGCCATGGTGCGGATTGCGCCGGACGACATCAGGAAAAAGGGCAGGGTGCCGAAGAATGGCAGCCTGTTTTTCACCATCTTCCAGACTTTCATGAGCGGCCCTCCGAAGGATGGAAAGCCCTCACCTTATTTCGGCGAGTACCCACCAGATTTTTTCGACTTTATTGTGATCGATGAATGCCATCGCGGCGGCGCGAACGACGAGAGCAACTGGCGTGACATCATGAACTATTTCGCCCCGGCCGTGCAGTTGGGATTGACCGCTACTCCCAAACGCCAGGACAACGCGGATACCTACGCGTACTTCGGTGAGCCGGTCTATATCTATTCCCTCAAGGACGGCATCAACGACGGCTTCCTGACGCCTTTCCGGGTAAAACAGATCTCCACCACGCTCGACGAGTACGTCTATACCCCCGACGACAAGTTGATCGAGGGCGAGATCGAGACCGGAAAGCGCTATACCGAATCCGACTTCAATCGGATTATCGAGATCAGGGAGCGCGAGGCGCACCGGGTGAAGCTGTTCATGGATCAGGTCAACCAGAGCGAGAAGACGCTGGTTTTCTGTGCCACCCAGGATCACGCCCTGGCCGTACGCGATTTGATCAACCAGATGAAGACCAGCAAAGACCCGAACTACTGCCAGAGGGTCACAGCCAATGACGGTGATCTCGGGGAGCAGTACTTACGTGACTTTCAAGACAATGAAAAGACCATCCCGACGGTCCTGACCACGTCGCAAAAGCTCTCCACCGGTGTGGATGCCCGCAATATCCGCAATATTGTGTTGATGCGCCCAATCAACTCGATGATCGAGTTCAAGCAGATTATCGGGCGCGGGACGCGGCTTTACGAGGGCAAGGATTATTTCACGATCTACGACTTTGTGAAGGCTCATCACCACTTCAATGACCCTGAATGGGATGGCGAGCCGGTCGAACCGGAACCCCCGGGTCCTGAGCGGACCCCCAAACCCCCGGTGGATCCGACAGATCCAACGGATCCAGAACCCCGTCCACAGCGGCAGAAGGTCCGGGTGAAGCTGGCTGATGGCAAAGAGCGCACGATCCAGCACATGATGTGCACCACCTTCTGGCATCCGGACGGAACGCCCATGTCCACGCAGCAGTTCATGGAGCTGCTCTTCGGCAAACTGCCGGAGTTTTTCAAGGACGAAGCCGAACTCCGCACGCTCTGGAGCGCTCCTGACACGCGCAGAAAACTGCTGCAAGGACTGGCTGAGAAGGGATTTGGCCGAGATCAACTGGCCGAGATGCAGAAGATCATCGATGCAGAGAAAAGTGATCTATTCGATGTATTAGCCCATGTGGCTTATGCCATGCCGCCACTCACCCGAAGCGAACGGGCAACGACGGCCAGGTTCGAGATCAGCAGCCACTTCAACACGAAGCAGCAGGTTTTCCTTGATTTCGTTCTATCGCATTACGTGAACGTCGGGGTGGATGAACTCGATCAGGAAAAGCTGATGCCTTTGCTGCGGCTGAAATACCACGACTCTATCGCCGATGCAATCGACGATCTGGGCCGTCCCGAGGAGATTGGGAAGGCATTCAGCGGCTTCCAAAAGTATTTGTATCAGCTACCAATCGCGGCATGAGAGAAATTTGTTCATGCCCTTACTCTCTAAAAAAATACAATAGACTTTCTAGGGCAATTTTTCGTCCACCTTTGGGGCGTCAATGTTGACATGGAAGAATGTGTTATGGGTATAGAGACAGGCCTGGCCGTGCTGGTTCCTTTCCAGACCTTCTGGCCGTCAACCGCATACAGCCCCATTTTCAATGGCAGGGTCATATTGCCGATGGTCAGTGAATTCAAGGGGCATACAGGGAAAAACTAAAGCCTGGGGCTCAAGACGCCACCACGAAGGTCGGGGTATCAGTAGATGCCGATGCTTGGTCCACTATTTTCCACGTCCCTGTTTTTGTATCCGCTTCAACGGTCGCGCCAGCCTAAGAATCAGATACCCCCACGTTCCATCCGGTCGGGTGCGCCATGCGCCGAATTCATCTCATCGCTATCTTGAGCTGCACTCTCCGCGTCTTTTTTCTAAAACTGTCTTCCGAACCCATCTCCCCGGTCTATACAAAGGGGCGGGGCGAACCGCTAAAAATTTGGGGGCTCCCCGGGGGATAAGCTCACTTCCCAAGGATGCGGATGCTGACCGAAGGCAGCCCTTCTTTGCGGAAGGGCAGGATCTCGGGGTGAATCTCTGAAAACGCATCCAGCTGAGGGGTATCCCAGGTCACCCTGGGCTTGGACCAGACTGCCTGCAGGTACCTGCCATTTACCGTGTGGCC
>JAJYJF010000038.1 GCA_021796375.1 Chloroflexota bacterium
GGCCGGTGATGACGTTGAAAAGGGTCGTCTTTCCCGCGCCGTTGGGGCCAATCAGGCCGACGATCTCGCCCGGGTAGATCTCGAAGCTCGCATGACTCACCGCGGTGAGGTTGCCAAATTTCTTGGTCAGGTTATTGAGGGTTAAGATCGGCTGCGCGGCCATGGCGGCGCTCCTCGGAGTAGGATCGGATTTTCTTGATGCCGCGTTCGATCAGGGGGGCGATCCCGCGCGGTTGGAATAGCGCAATCAAGATCAGGATAATGGCATAGACGGAGAGATAAAGCCCGGCCATCTCGCTGCCCAGGTTGGCGCGCAGGAACTCGCGAAAGCTGACCATAAGGATGGCTGCCAGGGCCGGCCCGTAGATAAAGCCCATCCCACCGACGATACCCAGGATGGCGATCTCCATGCTCATGTTGGTATCGAAAAACGAGGGGTGGATGTAGCTATAGATGCAGGCGTACAGGCCGCCAACGACCCCGCAGATAAACGCATAAATCAGGAGCGCTTTGAGCTTGGCGGACTGCGAGTTGACCCCGAGCACCTCGACGGCATCCTCGTCCTCACCCAGCGCCAGGAGCGAATAGCCGAGTTTGGAATAGCGGATGCGGAAATTGACCCACAGGACGATCACCAGGATCACAAACATAATGTAGTAATAGGGGGTATACGAATTGAAACGCAAGCTGTACCAGGGCGAGCCATTCGCCGGTAAGTAGCGCTCTGTGGCGCCGCCCACCGCGGTCCACATCATAAAAATCGACTGCATCACCACGACCATCGCCGACGAGGAGAGGGCGTACCACAGCTCCTTGATTTTGAAGCCGAACAGCGGAAACCCGATGAGCAGAGCGATGGCCGTCGCGATCACACCCCCGGCGATCATTCCCACCCAGGGGGTGATGTTCCAGCGGATCAGCAGGGTGCCGGTGGTGAACGCGCCTAAACCGAGGTATGCCGCCGCGGCCAGGTCCAGCTGGCCGGCCATCCCGCCGATGATATTCCACGCGCTGGCGAGCACCGCGTAAATGAGGACGGTGGTCATCAGCACCATCACGTACTGGTTGGAAGACAGCGCGAGTGGAAGCAGCATCGCGACCACCAACCCCCCAAGAATTAACAGATTCTTTCTGGTCAAGAGGTGCCTATGCATGCCTAACGCCTCCCAAATAAGCCTCTGGGCCGCAGCCAGAGGACAAGAATAAAGATGGCGTATACGCCTAACAGCTCACTGCGCGAGCCAAAGAAAGTCAGGCTGAGTGACTCAACGATGCCGACGATGACGCCCGCGACGATCAGCCCGGTGACCGATCCCAGTCCAGCCAGGGCCAGCACGCACCAGCTGAGCAGCCCGAAGCGAATGCCGCCCTGTGGATCGGTTTGCTGGAAGCTCATCAGCAGGCCGCCCGCTACCGCGGTGAGGCTGGCGCCGATGGCGAAGGTGAGGCCGTAGGTGCGGTGATAGTTGACACCCATCAGGGACGCCGCATCCAGGTCATCGGAGGCGGCTCGCATTGCCTTCCCGGCCCAGGTCTTGTTCAGAAAATAAGCGATCCCACCGATAAACACCAGGCTGACCACTGCCGAGAACAGTCGGGAGGTCAGGATTTCGAACCCCCCGATCTGGATATTGCCTTGAATAAACGAATACTGCAGCGCCCGCGGCTGGGCCTGAAAGATGACCAGGGCCAGCGAGCGCATGAGGATTTGAAGCCCCACGGTGACCGCCAGCTGGACCACGTACATCTGGCGCAGCGTGCGGTCGATGAGAAGGTAGTAGGTGATAATGCCAAAAATGAAAAGCAGTGGGGCGGTAATCAGCGGGGTGATCACCGCGTCCCAGGCAAAGGCACTTCCTACGAAGTAGGACAGGTACATGGACAGCATGACAAAATCGCCATGGGCGAAATTGGTCACGTTCATGATTCCAAACACGATGGAGAGGCCGAGCGCAATCAGCGCATAAATGGCTCCCATCAACATCCCGGTAAGAATACCTTGGGTCGCTAAATGGATCATCTTTGGAAACCCTTTTCCTTCCAACGCTCCGGAAGAAAGCGTTCGTTGGTTTACCTAAGGTAAATGGGGACAGTTTTCCGAAAACGCCCCGTAGGGAATTGATTTCTGGTTCGCGCTCTGCCAGCCCTGCCTTCCTGGCACCTCAGGGGAAGATGAGCTTTTATGTGCCAGGAAGGTTCAGGGCGACTAGAAATCCCTGGGAGATGAAAACCATCATTCAGAAGTTTCAAATCCCAGTTTTGGGGTTAATTACGAACCCTTATAGTGCGGGTTGGGCCAGATGGGCTTGGCTTCGGCTTGGTCCGGAGGGTAAACCACAACGGGCTGCCCCTTCTGAACCTGCATGACGATGACACCGGGGAACTGGTTGTCACCGGTGGGGGTGAATTTGATCTCGTTGCTTGGATAGACCTCTTCCGCTGGGCCAGACTTCAGGTCGAGCGCCAGGAACGAGGCGCGCAGATTGTCTGGGTTGAGCGGATCGTCCGGGTAATGCGTCCCGGAATATTCGAGCGCTTCATAGAGGACCATCGCATCGTAGTAGTTCATCCCGGCGCCCTCGGTGGGGATCACGCCGTACTTCGCCTTGTACTCCGCGACGAACTTTTTGTTCTGCGGGGTATTCTTGGCCGGGTTGTAGCTGTAGGTCATCGAGATGCCCTCGGCCGCGTCACCCAACCCCTTGATGGAATCCGGGTCCACGTAGCCGCAGGCGCCGGCGCCCGCGATGAACATCGGGTACCAGCCAACCTCTTTGAAGGCTTTCCCAAAGACGATGGCGTCATTGAAGTAGGGGGTGTGAATCACCACGTCCGGGTTGGCTGCCTTCAGCTTCTGGACGATCTGGGTCGCATCGGTGATATTGTAAGGATATTCCTGCGACATCACGATGGTGGTTTTGTTCTGCAGGGCAGCCTGGGTGGCGCCAAGGGTATTGGCTTCGCCGTTCGCGGAGTCCTCGTTCAGGGTGGCGATCGAGTTGATCTTCACGCCGTTCGCCTTGGCCGTATCCATCACGAAATGATAGGCGAGCGCCCCGTGGTCGGAAGCGGTTGGGCCCGGCCGGAAGAGGTATTGGCGTCCCATCTGGGTGATCTGCGGCACCAGGGCGTCCGCGATCATGATCACTTTATTGCGGTCCGTCACCTCGGAGGCAGCCATCACGAAGCGGCTGATGTACTCGCCGAGGATGGCGACCGGGTGGTTCTTGCTGATCATGTCCTGGGTGGCCAGGGTAGCCGTGTCCGGGGTATTCCCGGCGTCTTCGACGGCAGCTTTGAGTTTGAGGCCGCCCATCGACTTGATCCCACCCGCGGCATTAATATCCTGAATGGCGAGCTCGGCCCCGATCCGGCCTTCCTTCCCAAAGACGGCAAAGTCGCCGGTCAGGGGCTGAACCACCCCGACCACGATCTCGCTGGGAAGCTGCTTTTTGGCCGCCTGGGGAGCCGCGGGGGCGCAGGCGCCTAAAACCATGGCCAGGATGACTGCGATCCCAAATAGTTGTAAGGCTTTGCGTTGCATGGTTTCTCCTTCCTTCGGAATGCTGTGGTGATCTGGTAAGGCTCAAAAGCAAGCAAGGACCGTTTCGTTGTGGGTTTCCGGCGACCTCCTTTTCCGAGCGAATCGGTGCGACCGCTCTCGAAACAGACAATCGTGTTATCCAGTTATACAGGCGTGTACGGTTTGTTCAACAGTGTTACGCCGGAAGTAGGCTGAGGGCTCAGGCCAGCGAGGGTTCAGGAAGGCAGATGCCTGTCGGTTGGGGCGCCGAGTTTGGTGGAGAGTTCGCGCCCGGCGGCAAGCACGTGGCGGGCGATTTCTGGGACGTGTTCGGGGGTGACCCGGTTGACCGGGGCGGCGATGCCGATCCCGGCGACCAGCTTGCCGGTGTGATCGTACACCGGCGCGGCGATGCCCATCGCACCGCGGTCGGTCTCTTCAAACGAAGTGGCGAAGCCGCGCTCCCGGATGGCGGCCAGCTCGGACCGCATCGCCTCTGGGGTCGTGATGGTGTTTTTTTCGAGCGGGTTCAACGCGACCTGCTTGAAGAGCTGCTCGCTCTCCTCGGGCGGAAGGAAGGCCCAGAGCACCTTGGAGGATGCGCCGGCGTGCAGCTGCAGGTTTTCCCCGACGCGGACGGCCAGGCGCACCGGGTGGCGGCTCTCGACCATCTCCACCCAGGCGCCGGCGCTGCCGAAGCGCATGGAGAGGATGGCGGTCTCACCGGTGTTATCCATCAGCAGGCGCAAGACGGGCAGCGCCAGGTCGCGCAGGTCGATGGACTCCTGGGCCAGCATGCCCCAGTGGATGAGCTGCGGCCCGAGGCGGTAGCCGCGGTTGTTTTCGCTGTACAGCAGCCCCTGGCTCACCAGCGCCTCGAGGAAGCGGTGCATGGTGCTTTTTGGCAGGTCAATCCGCTGGCTGATCTCGGTCAGGGTCAGCACCGGCTCGCGCTCATTGAAGCTGTTCAAGATATCGCAAAGGCGATTGATCGCTCGAGAAGCTGATTCGGCCTTTAGCACGATAACTCCGGTAAAATTTGAAACTCAAAGGCAGGGAAGCGGGCGGAATGGTTCCAGTAGCTAGAACTCAATTCCAATAAATGGATTGTAGCAAATCCGATGCTAAATGTCAATCATGAAAACGCAGGAATTTAAACCAGTCACCGGCTATTACCTCTTAGCCGGTGATCAGTAAGCCTCTCCGGGATAAGTCCCCACTTTGTACCGGAGCGTATGACTGAGATTAATATACCCTCCCCGGGTCTGTGCTTCAATAGGGGCTTTCCCTAAACGCTGCGGGGGGAAACCCCTACCCCTCGGGCAGGCGGGGGGCCGAAAATCGGAGATGGGGGATTTCTGTTACAATACCGGGGATGGCTGAGCGTGTAGAAATATCCCCGGATCATTTTTCCTCCCGCTTCCCGGTGGTCGTCTATATCCGGCCGGCGGAGGACCTCCCGGAGGCCTGGCGGGAGGAAGCCTGGCGCGAGCTGGACCGCGGGCCGGGGTATTTCAGCATCCCGGCCGGCCAGGTTGCTTCGGTGCGCATCCACGGCATCGACGACGATGTGCTGCGGGTTATCTCCGCGGAGATTGCTCCCTGCAGCCGGGTGGTCGAGCTGGGGCTGGCGGAGAACCGCCGGGTCACGGATGCCGGCGTGGCGAGCCTGGCCGGGCTGGCCCAGCTCATCAGCCTCAACCTCAGCTCGTGCAGCCTGACCAACGCCGGGATGGAGACCCTGGCGGGCTTCCGCCAGCTGGTCCGCCTGAACCTCAGCTACTGCAACCGCATCACTGACCCGGGCCTCCGCCAGCTCAAGAGCCTGAACCGGCTGTGCTTCCTCGACCTGCAGGGCTGCGTCAAACTTACCAACGGCGGGGTGGCTCACCTGCGCCACCGCGGCCTGCAGATTCACCGCCCGTGATATTTTAAATCCCAGATTTCGGAATGCAGGTTGAGGATTGGAATAGATTTTCCAATCCTCATTCTATAAATTGCATTGATAAATCTTCAATTCTCCAGGCTGACCACCACCCGGCCGGCCTGGCCGCCGCGCAGGATGCGCTCGATCTCCGCATCCAGCCCGGCGAGAGGCACCGTGCGCGCCATTTCATCCAGGTGCTGGGGTTTCCAGCGATCGCCCAGCCGGCGCCAGAGCTCGGCGGACTGCTCCGGGGAGGTGGTCGCCATATCGACCCCCAGCAAGGCGACCCCGCGCAGGATGAACGGAAATACCGTCAGGTGCAGCTCGGGCGAGGCGGCGTTCCCGCAGCAGGCCACGCAGCCCCCCGGTCGGGTGGCGCGCAGCAGGGTGGCCAGGTAATTCCCGCCCACGGTATCGACCCCGCCGGCCCAGCGGCCACTGAGGAGCGGTCTCCCGGAGCGGTCGTCGATCTCCTCGCGGTCGATCGGTTTTCCCCCCAGCCGCTCGAGCCAGGCGTACTGCTCGGGCTTGCCCGTGGCGGCCGCAACGCTGTAGCCGTCGCGGGCCAGGATGGAAACGGCGAAGCTCCCCACCCCGCCGCTCGCGCCCGTCACCAGCAGCTCGCCGCTCCCCGGCCGGAGCCCGTACTCCTCGAGCCGGTATGCGCAGATCGCCGCTGTGAAGCCCGCCGTGCCGATCGCCATGCTCTCCCACAAGGTAAGCCCTTCTGGCAGCTTCCGCACCCAGGCGGCCGGCACGCGGACGTACTGGCCGAATCCCCCGGGGGTGTTCATCCCCAGGTCGAAACCCATCACCACCACCGGCTCGCCCGGCTTGAAATCCAGGCTGGCGCTCAGGGCGACTTCCCCGGCGGCGTCGATCCCGGGCGTGTGCGGGTAGTGCCTGGTCACCCCGGGGTTGCCGCTGGCGGAAAGCGCGTCTTTGTAGTTCAGCGAGGAATAGCGGACCCGGACGAGCACCTCACCCGGCGGGAGATCGCCAACATGGCGGCGGATGATCCGGCGCTGGAATTTCTCGGCGCCGGCCGCCTCCACCCACAGGGTGTCAAAGCTGGCGGAATCCATCCTCGTTGGGGATTTGTCTTGCATGCATCCTCCCAGCAGACCGGGGTCTCCCTGCCCGGGCTCCCGGAAGAACCGGGTTGCCCGGATAGGCCCCAATCTCCTGGGATCATTAAACAACGAAACCGGCCGGGAGGCCAGCAAAAAGGGTGCATCCCCAATTGCCGGGATAGGGGGATGCGACTTGCCAGTAAACTGGGATGAGGCCAGCCAAAAAACCAAACCTATGGTAGACTTGGCCCTGGCAGGTTCCAGCCTGTCATTTCCCCGAAAAGGTATCCAACGTTCAGGGTTGCCAGCGTGGTTGATGCGATGATAGGGGTCTGTCCTCGGTTGCGGGGAAGATCCGGCTCAGAAATGTTGCTTGCCCGAAAAAGCCGTCCCGGATGGGCCTGCCCGGCGGGGTCTGCCGCCGCCCGGGAGGTTCGCCGTGGGTGAACTGGCCGGCCTGCTGACCTCGGTTTTCTGGGCGATGAGCTCGGTCTTTTTTACCCAGGGCGGGCGCCGGATCGGATCGATCAACGTCAACCGCATCCGGCTGTTTTTCGCCGTCTTCCTGGTTATGCTGGCGCACCTGGTCACTCTCGGCACGCCCTTCCCGCTGAACGCCGGATACCAGCGCTGGATGTGGCTGGGGCTGTCGGGCATCGTCGGGCTGGCGCTGGGAGATTCCTTAACCTTTCAGGCTTACGTGCTGATCGGCAACCGGCTGGGGACGCTGATGGTCTCGCTCTCGCCGGTGGTCGGCGTGCTGATCGGCTGGACCCTTCTGGGCGAGCACCTGTCGCTGGCTGAGATCGGCGGGATCGCATTGAGCATCGGCGGGGTGGCTCTGGTGGTGATGAAAGGCCACGACCGGAACGGCCTCCCGCACGACCGGCGGCACTACATCTTCGGCATCCTCTTCGGTCTGGGCGGAGCCGCCTGCCAGGCGATCGGGCTCGTGCTGGCCAAACAAGGCCTGGCGGGGAACTACCCGGCGATCTCCGGCCTTATGATCCGCATGCTGATCTCCTTAATCGTGATCTGGGCCATCGCGGTCGTCATGGGCCAGGTCCGCAGCACGCTGGCGGCTGCCCGCGACGGCGTCGCGCTGCGCGCGGTTGGCTCGGGCGCGGTGGTGGGCCCATTTATCGGCGTGTGGCTATCGCTGGTCGCGGTCCAGTACACGTACGTGGGGATCGCCTCGACGCTGACCTCGCTCGCCCCGATTTTTGTCCTGCCAATCTCCAGGTTTATTTTCAAGGAAAAGGTATCCTCCTGGGCGGTGATCGGCACGCTGATCGCCCTCGCCGGCGTGGCTGTGATCTTCCTCGCCGCTTGATTGGGCCAATTGCCTGCCGGTTTTGATGCGCAGACCCAGGATTGTTTGGATTTCAAACCCCCAGCCAACCAGGTACTCTCGGGAAAACTTTTAGACCGGTCAAGGCCGGGAAAGGCCTTCTTTCAAGAAGGCCAGGATGCGCGCGTCTACGACTTTGTGCTGGCTGAAGGCCATATCATGGCTGGCCTGGGGGATCAGGTCACCCTCAAAATTGGGGACCAGCTTCCTGGCGCGCGCCAGGGCAGCTGCCGGATCATAGATGATTTCTTCCTGACCAATCAATAAAAACATCGGAACCTGCGCGGCGCGAAGCTCATCGTCCGAGAAAGCTACCGGCATGACGCCGACCCGCGTGCGAAAATAGCGCACACCCAGGTACATTTGATCGACCACCCGGTCGTAGATCATCCGGATTGTCGGATCCCCCAGATTCTCTGTGTAAGTAAGCCAGTTCATAAAGCCCTCTACCAGGAAGCGCCGGGGGAGGAACATCATCGGCATCGCGCGCAGCATGAACTGGCTGACGAGGGGAATGAAGCCGCCGGCAGGCGAAAGCAGCACGCACTTCTCGACCCGTTCCGGAGCGCCAAGGGCATAATTGAGGGCCACCCAACCCCCGTAAGACATCCCCATAAGATTGGCCTTGTCGATCTTGAGGCTGTCCAAAATGGAGGATAACCAATCGACGAAGTCTTCCCGGCTTTGGATGGGAAGATCCGGGATGCTCTTTCCGGGTTGGCCCATCACGTCCACGGCATAAACCCGGAAGTCCTGGCTGAGATCGGCAATATTGAGCGCCCACATCGTCAAACTGGCAAAATAACCGTGCAGAATGACCAGCGCCGGTGCGTCATTCGGACCGCACGCGATCAGATGCGTGCAGCCGAACCGGCTGGGGAGGTCCATCGACTCAAAGGGCACCGGCCAGAACCGCAAGCTGGCCTCATAAGCGGCCATATACCTGGCCTCGCCCTTTGGGCTTTTGAATGAGGTGGGTAGGGTGGGCAGGATTGATCCTCCTTCTGTTCCAGGAACAGGACGCGCGGAGAGCCCGATGGTGATTCATTTGCAGCGTGATTTCAAATAATCTTATCACAGAAAACGAACTCTCCTCGCTTGACGCACCGCACCAGACATGATATTATAAATACCGGCATTTTAGCACTCTATGCCCTCGAGTGCTAAAAAGGGAACGATATGAGTCATGAGCTGACCGACCGCCAGAAACTGATCTTAAATCTGGTCATTCATGAATACGTCCAGACCGCTCAACCGGTGGGATCGCAAAACCTGGTCGAGCGCTTCAGTCTGGACATGTCGTCAGCCACGGTCCGCAATGAGATGGTCTCCCTGACCGAGTCCGGGCTGCTGCGCCAGCCCCATACCTCTGCCGGGCGGATCCCTTCGGAAGAGGGCTACCGGTATTTCGTGAGCCGCCTGGCCGGCAGTGCGGAGCTCCCCCAAACCACCCAGCGAACCATCAGCCACCAGTTTTACCAGATGCGCTACGACGTAGAGCAGTGGATGCGCCTGGCCGCCTCGGTGCTGGCGCACCAATCGCGGTCGGCGTCTTTGGTCACCGCCCCCCACCCGGAGCAGGCGCGCTTCAAGCACATGGAGCTGATCTCGACGCGCGGGCGCCAGGTGCTTATGGTGCTGGTCACGGCGGGCGGCGAGATTCACCAAAGCATGCTGACGCTTCCGGAACCGGTCACGCAGGGGCGCCTGTCGCAGGTGGCCAACCACATCACCGAGCTGGCGCAGGGCTGCCAGATCGAGGCGCTCAAGGGCCTGCGGGCCAAACTGGACGCGCTTGAAGTGGACGTGCTTGACCTCATCGTCCGCGAGATCGGCCAAGCAGACGCGCTGAAGGCCGGCGAGGTTTACCTGGACGGCCTGACCAACGTGCTGGCAGAACCGGAGTTCTCCGGGTCGGACGAAGCCCGCCGGGCGCTTAAAGTGCTCGAGGAGCGCTCGATGCTCGAAGACCTCTTGGCGCGCACCGTCCTCATGAACGACGTGGGCGGCGTGCAGGTGCTGATCGGCGGGGAGGGCACGTGGGAAGACCTGCGCCAGGTGTCGATCGTCCTGGCGCGCTACGGCTCGCCTGGCCTGGCAACCGGCACGCTGGGCGTGCTGGGACCGATCCGCATGCCTTACGGCCGCGCCATCTCCACCGTGCGCTTCGTCGCCGGGCTGCTCAGCGATCTGGTTGTCGACAGTTTGGGTGGTTAATCGAGTCCATGGTCATTCCTCGCGTAAAACGCGGGGAATGACCATGGTTTTGATCGAGAAATGCAGGCAAAACCCTGATAGTTGGAGGAAACATATGCCAAGTCAAAAAAGAAAAGGCCAGACCGAGGCCGAACTGGCTCAAGAAACCGGCGCGCCCCCAGCGAAATCCGAGCAGGCGGGAGATTCTGACCGGCCTGAGGAGGAGGACGTCCAAATCATCCAGGCTGAAGATCTCCAGGCCCTCCAGAAAGAGCTGGACCAGGCGCGCGCGCAATCAGCGGAATACTTTGAGGGCTGGCAGCGCGAGCGGGCGGATTTTGTCAACTTCCGCCGCCGGGTAGAGCGCGACCAGACGCAAACCTACCAATCGCTGCAGGGCAGCATCATCAAGAAGTTCCTGCCCGTGCTGGATGACCTGGCGAGGGCGTTGAAGTCTCGCCCG
>JAJYJF010000039.1 GCA_021796375.1 Chloroflexota bacterium
AGCTCTTCGACCGCCAGCACCTGGACCGCTGGGAAGCCCAGGGCGCGAAGGATATCAACGAGCGCGCTCGAGCCAAGACGGTGGCCCTCATGGAATCGCACAAGGTCGCCCCGCTGCCCGATCCGGCTGAGGCCGAGATCGAAGCGGTCCTGCAGCATCGATAAACCTGACCGGTGGGGAAAATTGGCCTGGCATGCTCTCGAACCGCATGCCAGGCCAGTTAGGCAAAGGTCATTCTACTCGCGCAGTTTCAACGAGCCTGGATACTCCAGAATCTTGGGGCAAAGATATTTCAGGATCCCCGGGATTTCACAGGCTCATGAAAGTCTCTCTTCAAGCGGAAAGGAGGCGTACAGGGGACAACTGGACTCGTAACGGCTCTTCCCAGGTCTCCCGCATTATCTTTATTCTTGACCAGATTATGGAGGATTAAGATGAGAAGCAATTCCCCGAACGACCTCGGAAAGCGCACGTCTTGGGTTATCATCGCTATTGCTGTTCTCGCCCTTTTACTGCAAGCTTGCGGGGCCTCCACCCCCACCCCAACTCAAGCGCCATCCCCTACCCAACCGCCGGTCTCTCAACCCTCTGCCGCCCCCACATCGGCTCCTCTCCAACCCACAACTCCGCCAACCGCGGCCCCAATCTCAACCCCGGTCGCCGCGCAATCAGGCGTGATCCGGGTAGCTGTCCAGCCGGTGGTGCAGACCGATCCGGCCAAGATCTCGTCTGACCCGGAAGTGCTGTTTGCCGACCAGGTGTACGATTACCTGGTTGACGTCACCCCCAAGAACACCATCGCGCCGCGCCTGGCCACAAAGTGGACGGTAAGCCCCGACGGCAAGACTTATGTCTTCACCCTGGCCGATGGGGTGACCTTCCATGACGGCAGCCCCTTCAGCGCCCAGGATGTCGTCTGGACGTTTAACCGGCTGCGCGATCCGGCCGCCAAGCTGCCCACGAGCAACCTCTACGCCAATATCGCCGATATTAAAGCTACCGGGAATCTCGAAGTCACCTTTACCCTCAAGGAATCGAACCCGTTCTTCCTGTACGACCTGAGCGATAACCACGCGCTGATCATCAAAAACGGCACCACCGATGAGACCAATAAGTTCAACGGCACGGGTCCCTTCAAGGTCAAGTCTTACAGCCCGGAAGACCGCATGGTGCTCGTGGCCAACGACAAGTATTTTATCAAGGGCGAACCCAAGCTGGCCGGGATCGAGTTCATCTACTTCAATGACCAGACCGCCATGGTGGACGCGCTCAAAGGCGGCCAGGTCGATCTGGTGATGGCACTCTCGACCGACCTCTACACCAGCCTGAAAGGGGAGAGCGGGCTGACCCTGCTGGAAGCGCCGACCAACCAGTTCGACCTGGTGCGGCTGCGTGCGGATCGCAAACCCGGGAGCGACCCGCGCGTGATGCAGGCTTTCAAGCTGGCAACCGACCGCGAAGCCGTCTTCAAACTGGTCATGCAGGGATACGGCCGCATCGGGCGCGACAGCCCTATCGGTCCGATGTACACGCAGTACTACTCCGAAGATACGCCCCTCCCTGCTCGTGACGTCGCCCAGGCGAAGAAGCTTCTGGCTGAAGCCGGCTATCCCAACGGCCTTACCATGGACCTCTACGTCCCCGATACCGGCAACCGGCCTAATCTGGCCACCGTGCTCAAGCAGCAGTGGTCTGAGGCCGGGATCAACGTGAACATTAAGGTCGAGCCGGAGAGCGTCTATTACGGCGACAACGGCTGGCTGCAGGTTGACCTGGGCATCACCGGCTGGGGATCGCGTCCCTACCCGCAGTTTTATCTGACCACCATGCTGACCTGCGGCGCCGAATGGAACGAATCGCACTATTGCAATAAAGATTTTGACGCCCTGGTCAAGACCGCTGGGACGACGATGGATGAGGCCCAGCGGGTTGACGCCTACAAGCAAATCCAGAAGATGCTCATCGAGAGCGGCCCGGTCATCATCCCGTACTTCTACACCCAGCTGGGTGCGATCAACAGCAAGTTCCAGGGATTTGAGATGAAGTCCTTCTCCGGACGCTCCGACCTGTTCAACGTCAGCCTGGCTCAATAGCTTTCATCTTTCAGGATGACGGTCAAAGTTTCGACCACGAATACCATTGCTGCCCCGCGCGCGGGGCAGCAATGGATCATCGCTTTTAGAAGGTTGTACTCGAGACCGGCATCGGCCATCGGGACGACCATTTTCTTGCTGTTCCTGCTTGCCGCGCTGTTTGGGCCGTTGATTGCTCCATATGGCGAAAACCAATCGATCGCCGACGACGCGCTGACGCCCCCTTCTGCCGCCCACTGGTTCGGGGTGGATAACCTGGGACGAGACGTCTTCAGCCGGGTGATTCTGGGCGCGCGCGACATTACCACCCTCTCAGGGCTGGGGACCCTCCTGGCGGTGGTCGCGGGGACGCTGGTTGGGCTCCTCTCCGGGTACCGCGGCGGCTGGGTCGACGAAATCGTCATGCGGCTGTTCGACAGTTTGCTGGCCATGCCCGCCCTGCTGCTGGCCTTGCTCCTGCTCGGGGTGCTCGGCCCGTCGCGAGGGAGCATCCTGCTGGTGATCGTCGTCGTCTACACGCCGATCGTCGCCCGCGTGGTGCGCAGCGTCGTCCTCTCCGTGAAGACAAAACCATACGTTGAAGCGGCCCGTCTCCAGGGTGAATCGCTCAGCCGCATCCTTTTCCGTGAAATATTACCCTCTGCCTTGCCGGCGCTTACCGTGGAGGCGGCTCTGCGCTTCTCGTACGCGATTTTCCTGGTCGCCTCATTGGGGTTCCTTGGGGTCGGCGTCCAGCCGCCCAGCCCAAACTGGGGGCTCATGGTCAAGGAAGCCCGGGATAACATTAACCAGGCGCCATGGGGATTGTATTTCCCGGCCGGCGCGATCTCGGTCGTCGTGATCGGCGCCAACTTGATGGCTGATGGCATTAAACGCGTCCTCCTCTCTACCGACCGTGAATGAATTGAACGCAGCCAACCCGATCCTGAGCATTGAAGGCCTGACGGTCGGCTACCGGCAGGACAAAACCTGGCTGGAAGCCGTCCGGGAAATAACCTTTTCCATCCGCGCGGGAGAGACCTACGCCCTGGTCGGTGAGAGCGGCTCCGGGAAAACTACCCTGGCCCTGGCGGTCATGCGCTATCTTCCCGAGAACGGTGCGATCCTGAAGGGAAGAATCCAGCTGGCCGGGCGAGACCTGGTTGGGCTGAGCCTGGATGAGATGCGCTCGGTATGGGGGAAAGAAATTGCGCTCGTCCCGCAGAACCCGCAGTCATCGCTCAATCCATCCCTTCGGGTTGGCGAGCAGATGGCCGAAACGCTGCGCCACCACCAGGGGCTGAGCGGCGCCGCCGCCGGCGCCCGCGTGGTAGATCTCCTCGCGAGGGTGCATATCGCCGACCCCGAGCGGGTGGCTTCAAGCTACCCGCACCAGATCAGCGGCGGGATGCAGCAGCGGGTGATGATCGCCATGGCGCTTTCCACCGAGCCGCTTCTGCTGATTCTGGATGAGCCGACCACCAGCCTGGATGTCACGACCCAGGCGGTGATCCTCGACCTGATCAGCGAGTTGATCCACGGCCGCCAGACCGCCGCGCTGTATGTGACCCACAACCTGGGCGTCGTTTCCCAGCTGTGCGACCGGATCGCGGTCCTTTATGCGGGAGAGCTGGTCGAAGATGCCGCCACGGCCGACCTGTTTCGCCAGCCGCTTCATCCATACAGCCAGGGCCTGATTGACAGCGTCCCGCGCTTGGGCGCGTCGAAGGATAAGGGGCAGCTGCGATCGATCAAGGGGCAGATCCCCCCGCTCTGGGAGCGGGAGGCCGGCTGCATCTTCGCGGCGCGGTGCCCTGTGGCGGTCGAGATTTGCGCCCAGCGCCCCCCGCTCTACATGCCGGAGGCTGGCCGCTGGTCGCGCTGCCACCGCTGGAAGGAGATCCTGGACGGTCAGATCGTCCTCACCCAGGATCTGCCGCCCGTTCAGAAGACCCGTGAAGCGCGAACCGCTCCTGACCCGACCCCGGTGCTGAAGGTGGATCACCTCAGCACCCACTACCCGGTCGCGCGCTCGCTGACCGAGTGGCTTGCCAGGCGCCCCCCGCGCAAGGTCCGCGCGGTCGATGGGGTCAGCCTGGAGATCCCGCACGGCAAGACGCTTGGCCTGGTTGGGGAGAGCGGCAGCGGAAAGACAACGCTTGCCCGGACGATCATGGGCCTGGAGTGCCGCAACGGCGGCACGGTCGAGCTGTTGAACTTCTCGCTCCCGGCGGATCTCTCCAGGCGTGACCTGGAATCCCTCCGCCACCTTCAGATGGTCTTCCAGAACCCCGAGGAAGCCTTCAACCCGTACGTCACCATCGGAGAAACGCTGAGCCTTCCGCTCCGCACGCTGGCGGGAAAATCGGCGAAAGCGGCCGCGGCGGAGGTCGAGGGACTGCTCACCGCCGTGCGCCTGCCGGGTGCGTACGCCAGGCGGCTGCCGACCCAGTTGAGCGGCGGCGAGCTCCAACGGGTGGCGATCGCACGCGCCTTCGTCTCCAACCCGGATCTGCTCGTCGGCGATGAGCCCGTCTCATCGCTGGATGTCTCCGTCCAGGCTTCGATCTTGAACCTGCTCGATGAGATGCAGGTCGAGCACGGCAGTTCCTTGCTGCTCATCTCGCACGATCTGGCGGTGGTCGGGTATCTGGCCGACATCATCGCCGTGATTTACCTGGGCCGCCTGATGGAGGTCGCGAATGCCGCAGACCTGTTTGAACCCCCCTACCATCCTTACACGGAAGCGCTGCTCTCCGCCGTCCCACAAATCGACATGGGCGCCAAAGGGAATCGCGTCCGGCTGCAGGGTGAGATCCCCAGCCCGATGAATGTGCCGGGGGGATGTCCCTTCCACACCCGCTGCCCGCATTTCCTGGGCGATATTTGCGTCCAGCAAGCGCCTCCCTGGCAGGTACACGAAAAAACCGGCAAGCGCAGCTTCTGCCATATCCCCCTCGATGAGCTGGCCGCGTCGCAGAAGCGCGTGCTGGGATCAGAAAATTAGATGGCTAAATACCTCCTCCGCCGGCTTGGCTTTTTGATCGTGACGGTTGTGCTCACGTCCATGATCGTCTTTGTGATCACCCAATGGCTGCCGGGTGATGTCTGCCGGGTTATTCTCGGACGCGAGGTTGGGGAGACGGTCCTGGAAGCCTGCCGGGTGAAGCTGGGCTTGAACGATCCCGCCCCCCTCCGGTACATTCGCTGGCTGGTCAACTTCGTTCAGGGCAACTGGGGCGATTCCTACAGCGTCCAGACGGCAATCAAGCCATTTGTCTTGCAGCGGCTGCGCAATTCGGCGATGCTTGGGCTGGTGACCCTGGTCATCTCGGTGCCCCTGGGGGTGCTGCTCGGGGTGATCGCCGCCTTGAAAGAGAACAAGTGGATCGATAACGCCATCAACGTGCTCTCGCTCTCGGTGGTTGGACTGCCGGAGTTCGTCACCGGGATCGTTCTGATCCAGTTCCTTTCCTTTGGACTGCGCAGCATGGGGCTGCCCTTCCTGCCAGCGAATTCATCGATCGAACCGCATGCCAGCTTTGCCCAGGCGCTGCCCATGCTGATTCTTCCCGCCATAACCGCCACGCTGGTCCTGCTCGCTTATATCGCTCGCCTCACCCGTGCGGGGGTGATCGAAGAGCTCAAGAAACCCTACGTCCGCACGGCGGCGCTCAAGGGGCTGCCGTACCGGGAAGTGATCTTCAAACATGTGCTGCGCAACGCGCTGCTGCCGACCATCACCGTCATCGCGATCAGCATTGGGTGGCTGATTTCAGGGATCGTGGTGATCGAGAATGTTTTCAATTACCCGGGGCTCGGGCGGCTGCTGATTTTCGCCATCGACCGCCGCGATCTGCCGCTCATCCAGGCGGTGGTCATGGTGACCGTGCTTACGCTCACTTCCGCCAACCTGATTGCCGACCTGCTGTACGCGTACTTGAACCCGAAGATCCGGTTGGGGTAAGCGCCAGAGCCCGGTCGCTTCACGCCAAAGCCAGCCGCATCAGATCGAAAAAACGGTCGCGGTCGATTTCGGTGACCACGCGCGCATTGGGTTTGCGGCCGGTCAGGCCCTGCCAATCGACAACCGTCTGGCCGCGCGTCATGCGCCCAGAAAGCTCGATTTCCACGAAGTGCATCTCCTGGCGCCGGACGATCTCAGGCTCCAGCGCCACCGCCATCGCCAGGGGATCGGGTGTTGAAAGGCGCTGCTCGCCGCCCACGTCTAATAAGTGTTTCCGGATGGTCCGGCGGAACATCTCGGCGCGCGGCGAATCGAGGCTCGCAAGCTTCGCCACCTGCTCCTGCGGGAGGCTGTGCGCCAATGCGGTCTCCCACGGGACCAGGGTAATCTCCGGCCAGCGATCGAAGACCACGGCTGCGCCTTCCGGGTCGCAATAAAAATTGTATTCGGAGGCGCGCTCCCAAGAATTCCCCTGGGCGTAGATCGCCCCGCCCATCACCACCAATCGTTTGAACTTTTGAGGGAGGTCGGGCTCGAGGATGGTAGCGACGGCCAGGTTGGTCAGCGGCCCGATCGCGACCAGCGTGATCTCCCCGGGGGCCGCCTGCGCGTGCCGGATCAGAGCCAGGGCAGCCTTTTCTTGCTCGAGCGGATAGCTGGAAGGCGGATAACCGCTGTCGCCCAGGCCATCCATCCCGTGGGAAATCGCGCGGTGCGGGGTGGGGATGACCAGCCCATCCGCGCAGCCCTGATAGATCGGAACGCGCCGGCCGATCACATCCAGGATGATCCCGGCATTCTGAGCTGCCCGCTCCACCGCTACGTTCCCTGCGACCGTAGTCAGGGCTTCGACGTGCGTGCCGGGATAGGCAAAAGCGAGCATGATGGCCTGCGCGTCGTCTACACCTGGATCTGTGTCGATGATAATCCGTTGCATATGCGCTCCCGCGAATTGGAATAATGCCCAGCCATCCGATTATAGCCGAAATGGCTCCGCGCTCAACTGCCCATGCCCGCGACAGTCAGATGCTGAACCGCGCACCCGCATCTACCCTTTGCGTCCCCGCGCGGTTGACCATGCCGGCCGCTGCGCCGCGCTCGAACGCTTTTCGGCTGATCCCCAGCCTGTTCCAATGGCCGGAAATATGGTTCAATACGAGAAATAGGTTTATTGACTTTCTATTAATGCTTAGCTATACTAAAGTAGTTTTCCAGAAAAGCTTTGACGCGAATTATTACCAGTCATCTGACTCGCCTGACGCGCTGTCGCAGGCCAGTAAAATAAATAAGGACCATCGCAAAATCACAGTGCCCGGGATCACCCAGGGCGAACGGGTAAGGTTTCCATTGCCGAGAGTTTCTGACCAAATCATTCACACCCACCCAACCGTTCAAGGGATGCTGCTTTCTTGAAAAAATTGCCCCAGCTCAAGATCGTTGAAAACCCAGATGTGACCTGCATCGAAAATACATGGATCCGGTTGCAAGACGGCACGCGCCTGGCAGCCCGGATCTGGCTGCCCACCGGCGCGGATCAAAAACCCGTTCCCGCCATCCTGGAGTACCTGCCCTACCGGAAAAATGACGCGACGGCGATGCGAGATGAGATCATGCACCGCTACTTCGCTGGTCACGGGTACGCCTCGGTCCGGGTCGACCTGCGCGGCAGTGGGGATTCGGATGGCCTGCTCCTGGACGAGTACCTGCCGCAGGAGCAGCTCGACGCGCTGGAGGTGATCTCCTGGATCGCCGCTCAGCCGTGGTGCAGCGGCGGCGTGGGGATGATGGGGATCTCCTGGGGCGGCTTCAACAGCCTGCAGGTGGCCGCCCGCCGCCCGCCCGCGCTGAAGGCTATTATCACCGTCTGCTCGACGGACGATCGCTACACCGACGACTGCCACTACATGGGCGGGTGCGTGTTAGGCTCGGATATGCCGAACTGGGCCTCGACCATGTTCGCCTACAATGCCCGGCCGCCCGATCCGGAGCTGGTCGGCGAGCGCTGGCGCGAGATGTGGTTCGACCGCATGGAGCGCATCCCGCCTTTCATCGAATCCTGGATGAGCCACCCGCAGCGCGATGAGTTCTGGAAGCAGGGCTCGGTGGACGAGGATTACAGCGCGATCGACTGCCCCGTGTATGCCGTGGGCGGCTGGGTCGACCCGTACACCAACACCGTGCCGCGCCTGCTGGCGAACCTGAAGGCGCCGCACAAAGGCCTGATCGGTCCCTGGGCGCATACCTACCCGCATCTCGGGGTCCCGCGCCCCGCGATCGGTTTCCTGCAGGAAAGCCTGCGCTGGTGGGACCGCTGGCTCAAAGGCATCGACACGGGCATCATGGACGAGCCGGCGCTGCGCGTCTGGATGCCGGAAGGGGTCCCCCCGGAGCCCCTGGAAACCGAATGGCCCGGCCGCTGGGTGGCCGAACCGGGCTGGCCCCCCGCTCAAACCAATCCGCAGACCTATTTCTTGAGCGACAGCCGGCTGACGGCTGCCCCCAAACCGGCCGGCGAGATGACCCTGCTGGGCGCGCAAACGGCCGGGACGACCGCCGGGGTCTGGTGCCCGTACGGCATCGGTACCGGCATGCCGGTCGACCAGCGCGCCGACGACGCCCTTTCGCTCAGCTTCACCTCGGCGCCGGTTGCGGAGCCGGTGGAGATCCTCGGGTTCCCGCAGGTGCAGCTCAAGCTGGCCGTCGATCGGCCGCTGGCGCTGGTCGCCGTGCGGCTATGCGAGGTTGCCCAGGACGGCGCCTCCCGGCTGGTCAGCTGGGGCCTGCTCAACCTGACCCACCGGGACGGGCACGAGCATCCCCAACCGCTCGAGCCGGGCAAACCGTACGAGATCACCGTGCAGCTCAACGTGGCGGCGCACCGCATCACCCCCGGCCGGCGCTGGCGGCTGTCGATCTCCCCAACCTACTGGCCCCACGCCTGGCCTTCGCCGGAGCCCGTCCGCCTGACGCTGATGACCGGCAGCGACTGCCGCCTGATCCTGCCCGTCCGGCCGCCCGGCGCGTTGGACGCGGCCTTGAAACCGTTCGGCGAGGCGGAGGGCGCTGCCCCGCTGCCCTTCGAAAGCCTGCGCCCCGACAGCAGCACCCGCACCTTCGATTATGACCTCACCAGCGGCCGGCTGCAGATGGTCGACTGGACGGACGAAGGCCGCAGCCGGATCCTGGCCAACGGGATCACCTACGACAGCACGAGCACCAATACGTTTTCGATCGTCGAGCGGCAGCCGCTCTCCGCCCGCGCCCAGTGCGACCGGCGGATCGAGATCTCCCGGGGTGCGTGGCAGACCCGGGTCGAGACCTCGAGCGTCATAACCGCGGATGCCGAGTTCTTCTATCTGACCGACGTCCTGGACGCCTATGAAGGCGCCGTCCGGGTATTTTCGAAAAGTTGGACGCGGCAGATTCGCCGGGAGGGTGTATAAATCCCTGTGGCTTTGTTCCAAAGCCGGCCCCTGGGGGCGCGGCCTTCCCGGGCCCCTTGAGGCCCCATATTGGCGGTAGAACGATCCAACGAGGATCGTAGAGAGTTCCACACTCAACCGTAGAGATCAGATCAGGAAGAAGGAAAAGAGGAGTCAGCTATGAAGATTAAAAAGTTAACATGGTTGTCTTTCTGTCTGGTGATCGTGGGCAGCATGCTGCTCTCGAGCTGCGCGAGCCCATCAACACCGGCCCCCGCTCCGACCCAGGCGCCCCAGGCGGCTGCCAGTCCGACCGCGGCGGTCGCTGCCCAACCCACGGCCGCGGCCACCCAGCCGCCCGCCGCTCCAACCGCCACCGCGGCGCCCGCCCCCTCCTCCGGCCCTAAGGTGCTCAAGGTGCGCATCCGCGGCGACATCACCGACCTGGATACGGCCAACGTCACCGGGGATGTTGAAGACACCATCGACCGGGCCGTCATGGAAGGCCTCTTCCGCTACGACGCCTCCGGCAAGGTTGTCCCGCAGCTGGTGGATACCTACAGCGTCTCGCCGGATGGGCTTACCATCAGCTTCACCCTGCACAAGGGGATCAAGTGGCAGCGCGGCTACGGGGACCTCACCATGGACGACGTGAAGTTCTCTTACGAGCGCTACCTGGCGACGGGCGCCAACAAACCCGCCTACGCAGACGACTTCGCCTCCCTGGATCACGTCGAGATCGTCGATCCGTATACGGGCAAGCTCATTTTAAAGAAGCCGCAGGCCACCCTGTGGACCTCCGTCCTGCCCATGACCTCCGGCCTGATCGTCTCCAAGAAGTTCTATACCGAAGCCGGCCCGGACAAGATCAAGACCGATATCGTCGGCACGGGGCCGTATATC
>JAJYJF010000040.1 GCA_021796375.1 Chloroflexota bacterium
AGACCGCTGCTCCAGTTTGATGGGGGTAATTCGATATTTATACCTTTGTAGAAAGCCCTGAAAACCAATTCACAGTTTACCAATATCGGTAAAAAGAAGTAATAGAGGTGTCATATGGGTTTAAATGATCGTCAGACCCTGAAGAGGCTCACACCAGTTTTGTTTTTATTGGCCACAATTTTGCTGGTGGTGGGAATCTTCTTGTCCGTCGTAAATCCGGCCAACGCTCAATCTGCGACGGCCACGGTCACCCCGCCAGCCGCGGGGACCGCGACCAGCGGTTCTGGCAGCGTCCCGGTGACGGGCAGTCTCAGCCCCGACCAGCTTCAATCATCTGATCTGACCGGTTGGAATGTGGTCGACCGGAGCGGCACCCAGGTAGGAACCGTGAACAGCCTCCTCCTGGACATGCGGAATGCGGCCGTTTGTAGCTCGACCACCAGCTCCACCGGAACCAGCGGCGCCACGACGCCTACCGCATCCTCCTCCACCGGCAGCGCGGTCGCCAGCTGCGCAGTGACTGGCGGCAAGAGCCAGACCGACGGCCTGGTTCGCTATATCGTGGTGGATCGGAGCGGGATTGCCACTACCGGCGGGGCCGCGAGCGCCGCGCCTACCACGGCATCCAGCAGCCTGGCCACCTCCGCCGCTACGGCGGCCGTGGGCGCAGCAACCCCGGTGGCCACCACCGGTGCGGGCCTGGCGACCACGGTCGCGACCTCAGCCGCGACATCCTCAGCAACCGGCGGCAACCTGGTGCCGGTGCCCTGGTCTCTGGCGCGCTTTGATATGCAGAACCGCCAGGTCATTCTCGATATGGATGCCGCCGCGTTCAATAATGCCCCCAGCTTCTCGTTCGGCAACATCCCCGACCTTTTCACCGGTACTGAAAGCACGATGGTAACCAGCTTCTGGAGCACGCCATCGAACCTGCGCGCGCAGCCGATCCCCGCGACCGGTGGAACTGGCGCCCAGGCAGCCACAACCGCGCCGACCAACGCCGCAACGGCGGTCCCCAGCGCGACGGTTGCTCCGACGGTCGCTGCGTCCGCTACCACAGCGGCGACGACCGCGGCTACCGCAGCGGCAATACCGACGACCGTCTCGACCGCTACGAGCGTGTCCAGCGGGGCCTCGGCGACTAGCGCGGCGACAGCCACCAGCGCTGCCCCGGTTGGAACCGCTACCGTCCCAGCGACCGTCGCGGCGCCTGCTGCTGGGGCCGGCACGCCGACCGCGCTCGTCCCGGTCACCGGGGTCGACCTGAGCCAGGCAGCCAATGCGGCCGCGGCTCAGCAGCGGATGATCCTGGACATGGGAATTGTCGTTGTTGGGCTTGGCCTTCTGGTTCTCGGCCTGCTGTTCCGGTCTAGGAAAGTATAGTCACCAAGACGATTTGTGTGCCTCTACCGGGGCAGACCCAACAATTTTGACTAACACGCTGCCTTGCGATGGCTCACCTGAGGCTCAGCCCGGTGAGTCCACCGCAAGGCAGGCCTTTTATCACACGATGCGAGGTAGGAGAATTTATTTATGAAAATGTTGAAGAGAGGATGGTGGGGCGCCCTTGCAGCCGGGCTCCTTCTTCTTGTGTGGGGGGCAACGAGCGCATTCTCCAATTGGAGAACGCTTCAAGCGCTGACGCCGGACGCGCTGGACAACCCCCAGGCTCCTGGTTCGCAGTGGATTATGCCGACCCTTGCCGCCCCGGCAGCCGAAGCAGCCCGCACGTCGACCCCGTTCCGGCCCGGGCAAGCCGTCCCTGCCCCCGGAGGTGCGGCCGGAACGGCCGGCGCGGGGCAGCCTGGATCAGCAGACGCCCTGCCGACGGCGGACCCGAACGGAGACAGCCAGATTTTTTCCGTCCCGGTCTCGAATACCCCGCTCCCCACCCCCCAGACGACCCAGGGAATGATGCCGGAACGGATCGTGATCCCCGCGATCCACCTGAACGCGCCGATTGAGGAAGTGCCTTACCGGCTGGTGAAGGACGACACCACCGGGATGGTCCTCCAGCAGTGGTCCGTGCCGGATAAGTTTGCGGTCGGATGGCAGGCGAATTCGGCTTTGCTGGGCGTCAAGGGGAATACCGTGCTGGACGGGCATCACAACGTTTACGGGCAGGTATTTCGCTACCTGGTCGACCTGGTGCCGGGCCAGATCATCGAGGTTACCTCGGGGAAAACGGTATTTACGTACGCGATCACCAATAAGATGATCCTCCGGGAGCGCAACGAACCGCTGAGCGTCCGCTTCGCCAACGCGCGCTGGCTGCTGCCTTCGAACGACCAGCGAATCACGCTGGTGACCTGCTGGCCGTACACGTCGAATACCCACCGCCTGATTATCGTCGCGGTTCCGATCGGGAGATTCTCTAGTCCCGCCGCCACCGGAACCGGGAGGGGAGCCCTGCCTTAGGGCTGCCAGGCGGGTTGAAAATCGATATTTTGACCGTCGGTCAGCCGGGTCAGGTTCGTCCCGGTTGGGGTCATCCGGAACAGGCCAGGCTTGCCGTCAGCCTGGCCTTCAAATATCAGCCACTCGCCGTCGGGTGAGAAGTGCGGGTCGGAGATGGGGCGCATGCTCGGGGCGATGGGGAACTCGTTCATCATATCGTTCAATCGCTTGGCGATCAATCCGGTCAGCTGCTGCGGACCCTCAATGAAGTAGATGATCTTCCCGTCCGGGCTCCAGACGGGCATGCTCGCCAGCCCGCGGTCAAACAGCGAAAACTCCCTGGCGTTCTTTCCATCCGCCCCCATGGTCCACACCTGCAGGTGGCCCTGGCGGGTGGTGGTAAAGGCCAGGCTTTTTCCGTCCGGCGACCAGGCCGGCTGGCGGTCGTACACGGGCATGGGCGAAAGGCGGGTGGCTTTGTTATCCGCCAGCGAGTACAGATAAATGTGCGGTTTTCCGTCTCGCAGGGAGGTAAAGGCGAGCTGGGTCCCATCCGGGGAGAAGGCCGGGTCGAAATCCCCGCCGGGGGTGGTGGCCAGCGATACGACGCCGCTCCCGTCCGGGTTGATCAGGAAAAGCGTCGACCCGGGATAGGTATCCTGCTCCCCTTTGCAGGGCGAGATAAAAGCCAGGCGCTTTCCATCCGGGCTCCAGGCAGGCTGGCAGGCGCCGTCCTGCATCTGGGTGACCTGCCGGGTGCCGCCGCTGGCCAGGTCCATGGTCCAGACCTGAACATTTCCTCCGCGGTTGGATGCGAATGCGATGCTGCCCGGACCGCCGCCCATCGGCGTCGGTAAGGGTGCGGCGCTGGTCGGGCTGGCCTGGGTGGTGGGCAGCGCGGACGGCGCGAGCGTGGGAAGCACGGCTGGCAGGCTGGTTGGCGCGGGGAGACGGGTCGGTGGAGACGCCAGCGCAGCCGCTGTCGCCGAGGGCGCCGGCGGGAGGGTTGGGAGCGCCGCCGGCTTGGGCTGCAGCAGGCGGGGACCGAAGATCAAGCCCAGACCCGTCGCGCCACCTGCCAGGAGGAGCACCACCGCGCCGACCGCCAGCCAGGGCATCGAGCCTGTCCGCCCCGAGGGGGAGGCGGCGGATCCCGAAGAAGCCGGGACCTTCGCGCCCGCTCCACCCGCGCCCCCCGCCTGGAGGTCCTTGAGGGCGATCGTCGGGCCGGCGCCGGGCCGGGTCCGGTGCGCGGCCGCCTGCAGCGCCTGGAAGAATTCCTCCGCCGTCTGGAAGCGCTTTTCGGGCTCGACCGCCATGCCGCGCTCGATCACCTGGGCGGCGGCTTCGCTGACCTTGGGATTATGGGTCCGGACAGGGGTGAGAACAGAAGCGCCCATCGCCCGGCTGAGCGCGTCTTCCGGGGTTTTTCCGGTCAGGAGGCTGTAAAGCGTGGCGGCCAGGGAGTAGATGTCGGAGCGCTGGTCTGTCCCGCGCCCGTACTGCTCGGGAGGGGCATACCCCGGGGTGAGCGACTGGGCTCCGATGGTGGTCTGCTGGCCGGATTGGACAAACTTCGCCAGGCCGAAATCCACCAGGTAGACCTGGCCGGTTGGGGTGATCTTGATATTCCCGGGCTTGATGTCGCGGTGCAGGATCGGTGGCTCGTGGTGGTGCAGGTACGCCAGCGCATCGCTGATGGCCAGGCCAATCTCCAGGGTTTCGGCTTCTGATAACCTGCCATGGGTTGAAACGTGGTGGCGCAGGTCTTCTCCGGGGATGAAATCCATCACCAGGTACTGTCCCTGGTCCTCCAGGACGAAATGGTCGGTCACCCGCGGAAGGTGATCATGGCGCAGGCTGGCCAGTATGGTCGCCTCGCGGCGGAACTGGCGCGAAAACTCCTCCGTGGAGAACAGGTTTTCTTTGACAGCCACTTCGACGCCGAGGCTCTCATCGTTTGCCCGGTAAATCGCCCCCATTCCCCCGCGCGCGATCACCTCCAGGATGGTATACCGCCGATTAAGCAGGACTCCAGGTTCCAGTATCATACTCACCTATCCCCGATAAGATCGGATCGAGCCAGGCATAAAGCCTGGGTACGGCTATGGTTGGGCAGGTGCAGGGCCCCAGGCGGGGTCGAAATCCAGGTCGCGGTCGGTCGTCAAACGCTGAAAGTTTGTTCCGCTGATGCTCATGCGGTAGATGTCGTGATTGTCGCCCGTGGGCCAACCCTCAAAAACGATCCAAAACCCGTCCGGCGAGACGCTGGGGTGCTTCACCGGGCCGGGATCGGCCTGCCCTTTGGGCGGGATGCGGAACTCGCCCGAGGTTCCCCGGTCGTTGTAGCGCAGCCCCATCAGCCAGGGGACATCCCCGGTGGGGGTGGTCTGGCCGAAGAACAGCATCTGGCCGTCCGCCGACCATACCGGATACTGGTCGTTGAACTCTCCGCTGATCGAATACAAAGACTGCCGGGAGCCGTTGTCTCCCATGAACCAGACCTGGTCGGAAGTCTGGGTGCGGATAAAGGCGATCTGCGATCCGGCGGGGTTCCAGGCAGGCTCGTGGTCCGGGAAAACGCTATTCGACAGATTCTTGAACGATTTATCTGCCAGGTTGTAAAGGTAGATTTGAGGGTGCCCGTCCCTCAGCGAGGTGAAGGCGATCCGAATGCCATCCGGCGACCAGGCCGGGTCGTAGTCTCCCTCGGGGGAGGGCGGGATGGGGGTGATGGTGCCATCTTTGTGCCAGACGAACAGGCTGGAGCCGGGATATTTTGGCCGGGGGCCGGGGCAGGGAGAGGTAAATACGATCGCGGTCCCATCCGGAGACCAGCTGGGCTGGCATGCGCCATCCGCCACGTTCGTGAGCTGGATCTGGCGGTTGCCGTGGGGATCCATCTCCCAGATCTGGGGGGTGCCGGTTCGCGTGGAGACAAAGGCGATCTGCCCATCTCCGCCGCCGGTCGGCGTGGCGGTTGGGGTTGGAGTCGCCGGGGCGGGGGTGTCGCTGGGGATGGCGGGGACGACCGGGTTTGGACCGCCGGCCACGGCCGATGGGGCCAGGACGGTTGGGGTTTGCGGCGATCTCGTGGGCGGCCGGGTTTTTAAGGCTGAATTCGCCGCCGCGGGAAGCGTGGGCGTGGCATTCTTACCCCTTCCGAGCAGGGCCGCCAGGGAGGCCGGCAGGTGAGTTGGGCTCACGGCGAAGAGTACCCCGCCCCCAAACAGGAGGATCAAGATCGCCGCCATCCAGCTGGAGCTGATCCTGCGCGGCCGCGTCCGGAAGCGGCGGCCGGTCTTCGGCGGTGTGACCGCCGGAGCAGGGGTATCGGATTGGAAAACCAGGGCTCCGGCGGGCTCGGGGCCGGGTTGGGCCGTGCCTGGCTCGATGGAGATCTCGCTGGTGGCGGCCGGAAGGAGCTCGCCGCCGGCAATCAGCAGCTCGCGCTTGAACTCTTCCGCGGTCTGGAAGCGGTCGTCCGGCTCGATCTCGAGGGCTTTTTCGATGACACTGGCGGTCCGCCGGCCGATTTCCGGAATCAGCTTGCGGATCGGGGTGAGCTCCGCGTTGCCGGTAGCGCGTGCCAGGCCGTCCTCGGGGATAACCCCGGTGACGGCGGTGTACAGCGTTGCCGCCAGCGAGTAAATATCGGTGCGCGGATCGGTCCGCCCGGTGCCGTACTGCTCGGGGGGTGAAAAACCCGGGGTCATCGCGCGCGCCCCGGTGGTGGTGGCTTGCTGGTCGTGCATCACCTTCGCCAGGCCGAAATCGACCAGGGCGATCCGCCCGGAAGGCGTGATTTTTACATTCCCGGGTTTGATATCCCGGTGGATGATGGGGGGCTGGCGGGTGTGCAGGTACGTCAGGGCATCGCACATCGCCGCACCGATCAGGAGCGTGTCCTGCTCGGGGATCCTGCCAAGGCGCTCCATGCGCTGCCGCAGGTCTTCGCCGTCGATGAAATCCATCACCATGTACTGGCCCTGGCCGGGGATGAGGAAATAGTCGCTGACCCTCGGCAGGCTGGGATGCTGCAGGCTGGCGAGGATCACCGCTTCGCGGCGAAACTGGCGCGTATACTCCGGGCTCAGGTACAGGTTTTCTTTGACGGCGACTTCTTTATCGATATTTTCATCGACAGCCCGGTAGACAGCGCCCATCCCGCCCTGCCCGAGGATGTCGGTGATCCTGTATCTTCCATTGAGCAGCGAACCTCGTTCCAACGACATGATTTGTTCCAGATTGGATTGCCTGGTTTTGATTGTAACCTAAATCCTCCGAATTCGGGTCTTGAGGGTGCTATAATTCGCCCAGGTAACCCTGGGACCCTTCCCAGCATTGAGACAAATGAACCTGGATATACACTCCGCAGTTCAAACATCGCTCCTGATCCTCCTGGCTTTTATCCTGCTCTCCGTCTGGATTGGCGTCCGGACGATCCGGTCGGGAGCGCATTTACCGTTTTTTCGCAAGCGGCGAGACAGGATGGTGCGCGGCTGGAGGCTGGTATTTTCGGGCTTCGCCCTGGCCGTGCTGGCTTTTTTCTTGAATCGCTACGCCGAGCCGGCGATCTACCATTACTTCCCCCCCACCGCGACCATCACCCCCACGTTCACGATCACCCCGACGCCGACCATCACCCTGACGCCGACCATCACCGACACCCCAACCATCACGCCCACGACCTCGATCACGCCCACCCCGCTCATCCCGCCCACCCTGACGGCGGTGTTCACCAGTCAGGTCACCCCGAAGCCAGGAGCTATCTTCAGCCAGCTCTCTTTTACCCAGAAAATGAACGCGCAGCACCTGCCAGTCAACCCGAGCAGCGAGTTTAAAAACCCGGTTGGCCACCTTTACGCTGCCTTCAGCTACAACGACATGACGAGTAATGCCCAATGGACGGCGCTCTGGTACCGGGGTAACGAGCTGGTTCACTTCGAGAGCGAGCCCTGGAACGGGAGCACCGGCGGTTACGGCTACACCGACTGGAATCCGCCTGCGTCTGAGTGGCTGCCCGGCGATTACGCCGTCTACATTTTCGTCGGCATGCAGTACGTCCAGGGCGGGTACTTCCAGGTCACCGGCAACCCGCCCGGTGGGATTCCCCCGACGAAATCGCCGAGCCCGACCCCGGGTCCTTCGGAGACGATGACGGCCGCGTCCACCCCGACGGCCAGCCTCACGCCTTCCCCCACCTGGACCCGACCACCGACGAGCACCATGCGGCCCAGCCTCACCCCGCTCCCCACGGATACGCACTGGCCGACCGCCACCGATACGCCGACGCCCAGGCCGGTTTATAACTAAAAAAACCCCGCTAAAAATAAGCGGGGTTCGGTGATCGGATTGACTGCGTTACTGGCCGCGGTTCTTCTGTTCGAGCGTCCGCGCCAGCAGGTCTTCCTGCTCGCGAGAGACGGCTTTGCTGCGCCGTTTATCGGACTGCTGCTTCTTGCGCTCTCTGGCTTTCTCCATGGCCTCGCGTAAAGCGATTTCCATCGCGGTCGGGTCCGCTTCGGCGGGTGCGGTGGCTTCCGCAGCGGATTCACCGCCCTCCCCAGCCTGACCGCCTTCCTGGCGCTGGCCCTTGCGGCGCCGGCCGCCTTTATTCGAAGAAGCGTTTTCAATCAGCTTGGCTGGCTCTTCCTTGGGAGGGATTTCCTGCAGCGCCTTCAGGCTGAGCTTGATCTGTTTCTTCCGGCGATTGACATCCAGCACCTGGGCTTCGACATCGTCGCCTTCCTTGACCACCTCGGACGGCGTCCGCACGTAGCCGTGGGCGAGCTCGCTGATGTGAATCAGCCCGGGCCGCTCGGCGCCGATATCCACAAACGCGCCGAACTTCTCGAGCCGGGTCACCTTCCCCTTCACGTTCATCCCTTTTTTGATCTCGCGCCACTCGAGGTCGAGGGGCTTGTTCATCGTGAGCTCGATGCGGTCCTCTTTCACCTTGCGAACCCAGACCTCGACCTCCTGCCCGGGCTTGAGAATTTCCTCTACCCGTTTGACCGGCTGGTCGCTTTCTGGAGATTGCATCTGTGAGATGTGGATTACACCTGGGATTCCTAGACCGAGATCGACGATCGCGCCTGCCAGGGTTGTTTTGACCACCGTACCGTTAAAATGCTGCTTTTGCTTCACTTCCGAGCGGCCATCGTCGGCCGCAACGCTTGATTCCATAGCGTTTTCTCTCCCGGGAACATATTTCAAGCGAAAGGGGATTATACACTTACCGGGAGAAACTGTCAATTAAATTCCCGGCGGTCGGAAAAAGTACCTCCGGTTACTGCGTGTTCTGCTCGCCCAGCGTAACCTGGACCTGGATAGATTGGCTGCCGCGCTGCACGCCCAGCGGGATGGTCTTGCCGGGCGTGTATTTAAACAAGGTGTTCATATACGGGTGAGTTTCGTCCAGGCGGGTGTCGCCAATTTTATAGATGATATCCCCCCGGCGAAGGCCAGCGCGGTCTGCCGGCCCGCCGGTATCGAGCTGGGTGACATAGGCCCCCCACTGGACCGGCAGGTTGTAAGCAGAGGCCAGGTCCGGGGTGACCCATTCCCAGGAGATGCCCAGGTAGGGGCGGGAGACCTTCCCCGTGGCGATGATCTGGTCCGCCTCCGCGCGGACGGTGTTCGCGGGCAGGGCAAACCCCAGGCCTACCGCCAAGTCCCCGCTGCTGCTGCTGTTGACGATGAGCGTGTTGATTCCGATCACCTGGCCGGCCAGGTTGACCAGCGGGCCGCCCGAATTTCCGTGGTTGATGGCTGCGTCGGTCTGGATCAGCCCCTCGAGCGAGTATCCCTGACCGGTATCGATGCTGCGCCCGGTCGCGCTGACGACGCCGACGGTCACCGTGTTCTTTAAATCCCCCAGCGGCGAGCCGATGGCGATCACGGTTTCCCCGGGTTTCAGGGTGTCCGAGTTTCCCAGGCTGGCTACCGCGGGCACCTTGGATTGGACGCGCAAGACGGCCAGGTCGCCGTATGGGTCCGCGCCGGTGAGCGCCGCCGGGATGCGCGTCCCGTCCGCGAGGAGCACATCGATCTGGCTGGCGCCCTGGATGACGTGGTTGTTGGTCAGAATATATCCCTGGTCGGAGATGATCACGCCGCTGCCGCTCACCGTGCTGTCGGGTGAGGTCCCGAAAAATCCGGGCTGGCCGGGAACCGTGCCGACGACGGTGACGACCGCCTGGCCGATCTTCCCGACCGCCTGGGTGATATCGGTTTCGATGTTGACGGTGGAAATCTGCACCCGGGTTTGGGATCCTGCGGTTGGGCTGATCAGGGGGGCGGCCGCCGAAGGAGCGCGCCGCAGGGCGCTGTACATCGCCACCCCGCCCGCGACGGCCCCGGTTAAACCGGACGCGCCGGCGACGACCACGAGAAATCCCGCGTATAAGATTCGCTTCCAGGAAATATTCATACCTGCCCGCCCATTGAAAAGGTTTACCCGGGAAAATGACGCCTCGCGGTGCCGTCACCCGCGGCGCGCCGCGGAGCCGGTTCGCCAGCCGGGTTAATCCCGGACATACAAGATTGATTCGAGCAAAAACAAAGGATCTCGAACCCAATCATAGCGGAGAATGATGACGGGGAAATGACAACCCGCGCCAGCCCGGCGGGTCAGCGCGCGCGATCCGAGACGGGCAGGACGGACGGCAGCTCCTTGAGGGTCAGCAGGGTGGCGTCCGCGACCGGGTTTGGCTCGCGGCTGCCGACCAGGATGGTGTAGAATCCGGCTTCCCGGGCCGCCTGAATATTCTGCGGGGAGTCGTCTGCCATCAAGCAGGCGGATGGATCGGGCTCGCCCGCTTCCAGCAAGGCCAGCCGGAATGCTTCAGGCTGCGGCTTGCAGGCGGGGGCGATCCGGTGGATGTCGATCACCTCCTCGAAGCAGTCGCGCAGGTTTAAAGCCGCCAGCACCCGCTCGGCGTGCCGCCAATCGGCG